>NZ_CP026516.1:2362500-2412500 GCF_002953415.1 Deinococcus sp. NW-56
AGTCCTGCTGGGGGATGGGCTGCGTCACCGGGTTGACCACGATGCTCAGCGCCTGGGCGAGCTGCTGGCTGCCCTGCGGCTGCACGGTGGCGAAGGCCTGCCCCGCCTGGAAGGAGCTGAGTTCGGACAGGTTGAGCGGACGGCGGCTGGCAATGACCAGCACCTTGTTCAGCCCGGCGGGGCCACCCACGTTGAAGATGAAGTTGTCGCCCGCTGAGGGAAAGGTGCGGACCTCGCCCTTGCGGACGTAGTTGCTGCCACCCAGGCGGTTGGGCAGCACCTGATCCACCGTGCCGTCGGGACTGAGGGCGAAGAGGTAGACGTGGGCATTCTCGTTCACGCTGACCGAGAGGCGGATGCGGTCGCCAATGCGGTAGGTCGGCGTGCGGGTGCCGCTGGTGTCACGGTCCACCCAGACGCGGGCTTCCAGCGTGGTGGGCACCGGGTTCACGATGATGCTCTGGGTGCTGAGGCGGGGCGCGGCCTGCGCGGGCAGGGCGAGGCTGGAGAACACGGAAGCGGTCAGGGCAAGGATCAAGGCGGGCTTCTTCATGGCGTCTCCTGGCAGGGAAAGCGGGGCGGAATCTTCCGTCTGGATCACGCTTTCCTGGCTGCTGCCGCCATCGTAGGCTCGCCCACCTGACGTGGCGTGAAGGGCACCTGACCGAACGTGAGGAAGGTCGCCTTTGGACCTCATGGAGCCGAGTGGTAAAGCAAAAAGCCGCCCGGAGGCGGCCCTTGTGGCAGGGATACTAGGATTCGAACCTAGACAAACAGATCCAAAATCTGTTGTGCTGCCATTACACCATATCCCTATTTGGCAGCGCGGCCCCGTACGTGGGGCGCAGTGGAGTATAGCCACGTCCCGCGCGGAGGGTCAACCGCCCGGCACGGCGGCGGGCGCAGCCTTCTCCACCACCGTCAGCCCCGCGAACTTCAGCAGCAGCCGTTTCTGGCCCACGCCGGGGAAATAGACGAGCACCTCGCGGCGGTCCCCGGCGTGGAAGCCTTGCAGGAAGACGCCCTCCCCGAACTTGACGTGCCGCAAGCGCAACGGTTCGGTGGTGCTGACCGCCCGCTGAAGCTCGCGGCTGGGGATGCCGAGGCGGGCGCTGACTTCCGGCAGCGAGAGGCCGTGCAGGTCGAGCAGTTCGCGGGCTTGCAGGGGCCACGAGGGGGGCAGATCGGGCACTTCGGGGAGGGTGGCCGCGTCGGGTTCGGGCTGGGGTGCCCGCTCGACGCCCAGCAGGGCCTCCAGAAAGGCGCGGGTGGCGGGCTTGTCGGTGGGCCGCCGCTCGCCGCTGGCGAGAAAGGGGCTGTAGCAGCGGCTCACGGCAATGCACTCGTAACAGCCGTGCGCCTCCTTGCAGCAGGTCTTGGCGGCGAGGTCGAGCGAGCGCCGCAGCAGGTCCTCCAGACTCTCGAAGGCGCGGCGGCTGACGCCCAGGCCCCCCACCCAGTCGTCGTAGAGGAAAAAGTAGTTGTCGCGGTCCTGCCGGAAGGCTCCCGCGAGATCGTTCTCGTCGCAGGCGACCCGCTCGGGCGTGACCTTTTGCAGCAGGTGCTTGAGGGTGTGGGCGACCGCCGTGGGCTTCTCGGTGGCGCGGGCGTCCACGCCGACCTCCAGGGCCGAGGTGCGGAAGGGGGGCAGTTCCAGCGGCTCGTCGTAGAGGTGCTCGGAGAGCTTGTGGTCCTGCATGCGGTCCTGAATGCGGCCCCCGCAGGAACGGCAGACCCGCTCGGTGGGGTCGGGCACCCGGTCGCAGCCGGTGCAGACGCGCTCGAAGACCTGCCGCATCATCATGTAGCCCGCGTAGCGCCGCCGGATGACCACCTCGCCGTGGCGGTAGGCCAGCGGCCCCCGGCGCACCCACTCGCCCATCTTCACCGGGCTGACCTCGATGGCGTACAGCCCGCGCGTAAAGAGGTTGGCCGCGTCGAAGCGCTGCACCAGAATCGCGGTTCCGGCGGGGTGACTCTCCCAGCGGGTGACCTTGTAGCCCTGGCCGTCCAGGGTGAAGACGGCGCCCTCGTGCTTCTCGGTCAGGGCGTAGTGCTGGCTGGGGGACTCCAGCGGGGTGTCGAAGGCGCGGGGGCCTTTTTGTGCCCAGTCCGTTTCCTCAATCACCGCGAACTTGGCACTCCCCTCCCCCCGCAGGTTCCAGTAGCGCGGGCCGGGCGCGAGGTCCGCCGGAAGGCCCGCCGCCCGGCATTCTTCGTTGGCGCGGGCACGGTGGCGGGGCGCGAGGTAGGGATTTTCGGCCTCCACGACTGCTTTTTCGATGGGACCGGTCACGAGTTCACGGAAGTTCTCGGCGTTGGAATAGAAGGCGTCCACCGGCTGCGGCACGCCCTGCTCGTTCAGCGCGGGGAGGTACAGCACGAGGCCCGGCGCGATTCGTCCCGCCCGCCCCGCCATCTGCCGGAAGGCCATCCGCGAGCCGGGATAGCCGTCGATGATGACGACCTCCAAATCCCCGATATCCACCCCCGCCTCCAGCGCGTTGGTGGCGAACATCACGCCGCTTTTCGCGCGGCGGAACTCGGTGAGGCGGCCCTCGCGGTCGGAGGTGCCCGCCATGTAGAGGTGGACGTGCGAGCGGTTCAGCGGCTGCGCCCGGTAGGTGGAATACAGCCGCGCCGCCCGCGAGCGGCCCCGGAAAAAGGCGAGCACCTTCAGATTCCGCTGCACGCTTGCACTGATCACCGCGTCCCAGAACCGCCGGGGCTGCCCCCGGTGGTCCGCGAGGTAGTAGCGCTTGCCGTGCCGGGCGGCCCCCGACTCGCTGACCTGGGTGGCCTCCACGCCGACCAACTCGCGGGCGAACTCGGCGGGGTTGCCGATGGTGGCGGTGGAGAGGACGACCTGCGGGTTGGCCCCCAGCGCCCGCGCCAGTCCCAGCAGCCGCCGCAGCATCCCGGCGACCTCCGACCCGAAGCCGCCCCGGTAGGTGTGCGCTTCGTCCAGCACGATGAAGGAGAGCCGCCGCAGGAAGTCGCGCACGCGGGGGTGGGTCAGCGACCAGTGCAGCTTGTCCGGCGTGGCCGTGACCATCCGTACGTCGTCGCGGAAGACCTCGCCGGGTTGCGCGGTGCCCTGAAAGGCGGCGATGTCCCACCCGAAGCCGCCGCGCTCGCGGAAGGCCGCCAGCTTGTCGCGCTGGTCCTGCCCCAGCGCCACCAGGGGATAGACGAAGAGGGCGGTCGCCCCCGGATCACGCTCCAGCCGCTCGAAGACGGCGGGGAAAAAGGCGCCCGTCTTGCCGCTCGCCGTCGGCGTGGTCAGGATGACATGCTCGCCGTCGCGCATCCGGCGATACGTCTCGACCTGGTGGCTGTAGACCTCCGGGAAGCCGAACCCGCGCTGCACGGCGGGGGACCAGCCGAGGTCAGTCGCCTTCACCGTGCGGGCGGGGGCGGGGTCTTCCTGATGCAGCAGGGCCGTGCCGCCGCCTAGGATGTCGCGCAAGAACCCCTCCAGTCGGGCATAGGGGGAGCGGGCGGCAAACACAGCCTCAGTGTAGGCGGGAGCGCGAAAGGGGCGCGGGGACGAGGGTCACGGTGGAGCCACGCCCCGCCGGGGTCACATCACGCTGTCGCTGTCCCGGATCAGCAGCGGCGCATCGAACGCGGCCGGAAGCCACTCGCGCTGGGGGTGCATCGCGTCCGGCGGGCAGGAGCGCACGCAGGCCATGCAGCCCGTGCAGGCGGCGAGGTCGAGGAGTAACCGGGCACCGCCTTCCGGCTTGAACTCGCGGGTGATCGCCTCGGTCGGGCAGACGTTGGAGCAGACCGGGCAGTCGATGCACTTGTCGTCCACCAGCGGCGCGGGCCACACCACAGGCACATCGGGGGCCGGGGCGGGCACCAGCGAGCGCCGCCGCCAGCGCCATTCCTCCGGCACACGCTCCTGCGGCTGGCTCCAGTCCACGAAGGGCAGCGGGCGCTCGGGGAGCAGCCCCACGACCTGTTGCCGCCCCGCCCGGAAAAGGGTGGCGAAGGCCCCCCGGCGGCTGACCCGGTTCGCCCGGTCGCGGTCGTCGGGGGTTGCGGGGCGAACGGTCACCTGGGCGGGGCGTCCGGTGGGCTCGCGGAGGATCTGCGCTTCCTCCACCACGCGGGTCAGGCGCTCGGGCACGTCGGTCGCTCCCACCGGGCAACCCGCGCACTCACCGTGCAGCAGGGTCAGGGGCGTGCCCCAGGCTCCGGCGGCGGCGACGACGGCGGGGGTCACGCGCCCCAGGCAGGTCAGCGCCGGGCCGCCCGCGCCGCTCTGCGAACAGGTGAGGGTGGCCTCGCCGTCCGCCTCCTGCCCGCCGTCCCGCACGCTCTGGAGAGGTGGGGTGAGGTCGTACTCCAGCGCTCCCGAGGGGCACACCTGCACGCACAGGCCGCAGCCCGTGCAGAGGGCGGAGTCGATGGCGATGCGGTGCCCTTCCAGCGCGATCGCCCCGTGCGGACAGGTGACGTGGCAGGCGTCGCAGCCGCCCACCGCCTGCCGGTCCAGCAGGCAACGCGGGGCCGTGTAGCGCGGCACCTGATCGCCGTACTCGCCCAGCCGCTCCAGCACCCCGCTCAACATGCGGGGAGTCTAGCGGCGGGGCGCCGGGACAAGTGGGGCGGGGGTCGCGCTTGCGGGGGCCTCAGCCAGCACGTCCGTCACCGCCCGCACGACCTCGGCGGGGTGGGTCCAGTGAAGCTGGTGCCCGCCATCCGGAAACAGGTGCAGCCGGGCCTGTGGCAAGGCAGCAGCGAGGGGGACAGCGTGCGACTCGGCCGGGGTCAGGCGGTCATGCGCCCCGGCAAGGACGGCGGCGGGAACGTGCAACTCCGAATACCCCGGCTCCAGCCCCCCGAGTTCCTGCGCCAGCGTCCGGTTCTCCCAGGCAAGCGCGTGCACCTGCCCCCGGCGCCGGGAAAAAGCCAGCATCATCGCGTGCCACTCGGGGGGGATGGGGGCGGGGTGAAAGGCCCGGCCGCCCTCCAGCCACGCCACCGCCCGGCCAAGAGGCAGCAGCAGCACCCGTGTAAGGAGCGTCTCCAGCACGGGCACCAGCGGCACGTAGGCGAGGGGCCGGGTCAGGCCGGGCACTGGGTACGCCGTGGGCGACACCAGCACCAGGCCGCGCACCCGCTCCGGGAACTGGGCGGCAAACGCCAGCGCCACCGCCGCCCCGTAGGAGTGGCCCAGCAACAGCACGGGCTGACGCACCTCCAGCGCGTCCAGCACCGCCGCGAGCCGCCGCACATTGACCTCCACGGTCACGGGCGTGCCGGGTCGGGCGGGCGTGTGGCCGTGGCCGGGACGGTCGGGGGCGATGAGGCGGGCGTGCCCCGCCAGCGCGTCCCACAGCGGCGAGACGGGCCAGTCCAGTGCCACCCCGTCGCTGCCGTGAATCAGGACGACCGGGGGCGCGTCCCCTGCCCCGCCCTCGATGACGTGGGTCGGCCCGTCCGCGAGGGCCAGCACCCGCCCGCGCGGGGGGTAGCGCCGCTCGTGGTGCCGGGTCCGCAAGGCCGTGACCACCGCCCCCAGCGCCAGCCCCGCCGCGAGCAGGCCGCGCCTCATGCCCGCCGGGTGGGGACGCGCAGGGTGATGTACAGGATGCCCGCCAGCCCCACCAGCGCCCACGCCACCTGCCCGACCACGACCGGAATCCGGGTGAGGCTGAACCCCACCGCCACCGCAATGCAGGTGCAGGCGATCCACTTGGCCCGCAGCGGCATCCCCCGGCCCTCGCGGTAGTCGCGCACAAGGTCTCCCACCACGGGCCGCGAGAGCAGCCACGCCTCCCACTTGGGATTGCCACGGGCGAAACACGCGGCGGCCAGGATGAACCACACGGTTCCCGGCAACCCCGGCAGCAGCAGCCCCAGGAAGCCTAGGCCCGTGAGCACGAAGCCCAGCGCCACCCACAGGGGCCGAACTGGGGAAGCGGGCGGGGGCGTCATGGAGGACAGGGTAGGGCAAAGCAGTCGGGGGCGGTTGTGGCCTCCCTTCAGGTTCGGGGGGCTGCCGCGTGCGTGGGCGCGTCATGGATGCGCCCGGCGTGCCCGCTCAGAAAGCCCCCGTCGTAGCCGCGCCGCCACGCCATCAGCTCGCCCAGGATGCTCAGGGCCACTTCTTCGGGAGCTTCGGCCCCCAGACGCAAGCCTACGGGCGACCGCAGCCGGACGAGTTGGTCGGGCGTGAAGGTGACTCCTGCGGCTTCCAGTTCCCGCAACAGGTCTTCCGCCCGCGAGCGCGGCCCCAGCACGCCCACATAGCCTGCCCCGGAGCGCAGCGCGTGCGCGAGGCACACCCGGTCCCGGTCGAGGTGGTGGTTCATCACGATCAGGTGCGCCCGCTCGCTCGGCGTGAGGCGGCCCAGCTCCTCCGGGGCGAGGTCGTGCAGGGTCGCGCCCGGAAAGCGCCCCGGCGTCAGGAAAGCGGGGCGGGGGTCCACCACGTGCACCGCGTACCCCAGCGCGTGTGCCTGCGCCGCCAGCGGCACGGCGTCGTGCCCCGCCCCGTAGATCACGAGTTCGGGCGGGGGGCTGTTCACGTCGAGGAAGACCGGGGTGCCGTCCGGCGCCAGAAGGGTCACCGCGCGGGGTTCGCGGGCCGAGAGCCGCTCGCGGGCCGCTCCCACCGCCCAGGCGTGCAGTTCCGGGTCGAGGAGGCGGCCCACCTCTCCCCCACCCGGCAGGACGAGCACGCGCCCGGCTCCCGACAGCGGCACGGCCAGCGCCGCCGTTCGGCCCTCCCGCAGCGCCGCGAGCCACCCGGCGGTCACCGGGTCGCCGGGGTCCACCCGCTCCACCCGCACGTCCACGCTGCCCCCGCAGCCGATGCCCAGGCCCCATGTGGCGTCTTCCGAGAGGTCGTAGTGGGTCAAGGTCGGCTCACCCGTGCGGATCACACCCAGCGCGACCTCCACGACCTCCGCCTCCAGGCACCCGCCCGAGAGCATGCAGACCTGGGCACCGTCCTCCAGCACCAGCATCCGCGTTCCCTCGCGGCGGTAGGCGCTGCCCTGCACGCCGACGACGGTGGCGAGGGCGGCCCCCTGCCCACGAGCGAGCGCGTCGTCGAGCGCCCCCAGCAGGAGGCGGGTTTCAGCAGCATTCACGGTGCCCCCAGTGTGGCCCGCGCAGGGGGTGAGAGACAAGGGCCGAGAGACAAGCCCGGCTGACCTCCCCCTCACCCGTCCCACCCGGCAGGCGGGAGAATGGGGCCATGCTCGACAACATCTTCGACACGGTTCGCCGGAGCGCCGAGCGGGTGCAGCGCCGGGGCGAGGAAGTGGCCCAGACGGCGCGGCTGCGCATGGAAGTCTTCGGTCTGACCCGCGAACTCGACACCCTGTATGCCCGGCTGGGCCGCGCCTACCACGCGGGGCAGGGCGCCGACATCCTCGCCGGGATTCAGGACGACCTGCGCCGGGTGGACGAGGAGATCAGCGCCCGCGAACGATTGATCGCGGAACTCTCGGCCCAGGAGGGGGGCGAGGGCCAGGGGGAGGCGCCCACCGCAGGGACGCCCACCCCCGACCCTGCCAATCCCAGCCCCACGGACGGCGCGGCGGGGTCCGGTCCCGACAACCGGCCCGACTTCACGACCGACCGCGCGGGCACCACGGAACCCACCATCCCCGACGCGATGCCCCGGCCGGACGAGTCCTCCCGCTCGTCCTGAAGCCAACGCAGAGGCCGCCCACACTTGAGAGGTGGGCGGCCTTTCTCTGGGCGGTTACAGGTCGCGCCGACTGAAGCGCCACATCGCCAGCGCGACCGCCAGCGCGGCGTAGGCAGCGGCCCACAGCACCATGCCCGGCGCGATGGGGTCGGTGCTGAACAGGGGATTGGCTCCCCGGCTGGCCTCGCCCAGTTGCCGCAGCACCTCGGGCTGGAGGTGGTAGGTCGCCCCCAGCCACAGCGAGTTGGTGGGCATCAGCACCGAGGCGGCCCGCCCCAGCGTGAGCAGGGTGGGGCTGTCGGAGAAAGAGCCGATGGCCGTCAGGATGCCGCCCGCGAAGCCCGCTCCATACAGCACGAACACGCCGATGCCGTTGGCGAGCGTGGTGAAGAGGGTGCTGCCGAGCACGGTCAGCGCGGTCAGCAGCGTGATGGCGAGCAGGATCAGCCCCACGGCGGGCAGGGCCTCCGGCGGCACGAAGCCGGTCAGGACCGAGATGCCGCCCAGCAGCACCGCGCTGACCAGGGCCACATAGCCCACGTTGACCACCGTGAAGCCCAGCCAGCGCCCCGCCACCAGCTCGGCGCGGCGGATGGGCCGGGCCAGCACCGACTGCATCACGCCGTTTTCCACGTCGGCGCTTACTGCCCCGACCGTGGAGAGCACCGCCATCAGCGACCCCAGGAAGAACACGAGGTACATCCCGAACAGCGCCGCGTACATGATGGGAATATTCGCCGCCCCCGTCGTCGAGCGGCCGTCCAGTCCCGCGTCGATGGCCCGCTGGTCCAGGGTGCCCTCTAGCCGCCACACGCCGTAGAGGTAAAAGCCCACAAAGGCGGCGGTCAGCAGCAGCAGCACGACCACCAGCCGCTTGCGCACCGCCTCGCGCAGCGAGAGTTCCGCGATCAAGAGGGCATTACGCACGGGCCACCTCCGGAGCGGGGGGGGCCGGTCCCTCGATCAGCTCGAGGAACATCGTCTCCAGGTCGGGGCGGCGGGGGTTCAGGGTGTACAGCCGCGCCCCGTGCCCGTGAATGGCGTCCGCGAGGGCGGGCAGGGTGTCCTCGCGCTCCACCCACAGTTCCAGGGCCACCCGGCCCGGCACGTTGAGGTCCACATGCCGCACCTCGCCCAGCCGGGAGAGGGCTGAACGCAACTCGGAACCCAGGGTGTCCACGACCACCTCCACCGGAATCACGCCCCCGGTCAGCTCGCGCATGGTCCCTTGCCGCAGCACCCGCCCGGCCTTCACGAAGGCGACCCGGTCGCAGACCTGTTCGACCTCCGCGAGCAGGTGCGAGTTCAGGAAGACGGCCACCCCCTCCCCCCGCAGCGCCTCGATAATCTCACGCACCTCCACCCGCCCGATGGGGTCGAGGGCCGAGGTGGGTTCGTCCAGAAAGACCAGCCGGGGCCGCGCCAGGATCGCCGCCGCCAGCCCCGCCCGCTGGAGCATCCCCTTGGAGTAGCCGCCCAGCGCCTCGCGCCCGCGCCCGGCGAGGCCCACGCGGGCCAGGACCTCCGGCACCCGCGTCCGCACCTCGGCCGCCGGAAGACCTGCCAGACGACCGTGGAAGTTCAGGAACTCCTCCCCGGTCATCCAGGTCTGGAAGCGGAACTGCTCGGGCAAGAAGCCCAGCCGCGCCCGCACGCCGGGGTCGTCGGGCGAGCCGCCCAGCACGCGCACCTCGCCCCCGGTGGGCCGCACCAACCCCAGCAGCATCTTGACGGTGGTGCTCTTGCCCGCCCCGTTGGGACCCAGGAAGCCGAAGACCTCCCCCTCGCCCACGGTCAGGTTCAGGCCGTCCACGACCGCCCGGCCCCGGTACACCTTGCGCAGTTCCCACGTTTCGATGGCGCTCACAGCTCCCAGCATAGGCGCCGCTTCCCGGACCCCGCGTGCGCCGAAAGGAGGAGGACTCCCCCCCCGCGGCTCCCCCCGAAGGGTGTGACCATGGTGTGACGGTCTGGACAGAACCGGTGGGGCAAAATACTCCACATGCAACCATCTCCTGCTCCCCTCCCCGCGCTGCCGGACGCTCCCGCACCGTTACGCGCCGCGCTGGAGAGAGCGGGAGACGCCCACGCGCGGGCCGCCGCGCTGCTCGCCCTCGCGCGGCACTACCGCGAGCACACGCTGGACACGGCCCGGCGGCTGGCGCTGGCCGCGCTGGACACGGCCCTGCCGCTGGACGACGCTGCGCTGGTGGTGGATACGCTGTCCGTGCTCGCCTCGATCGAGGAAAGCCAGGGCCTGCACGAATCCGCCTTCGACCACCTCGCGCTGGCCCTGGACCTGGCCCGCAGCCACGGCCTTGACGAGCTGCGGTCCCGGGTTCACAACGTGCGGGCGATCGTGCGGCTCACGGCGGGGGACCTGACGGGCGCCCGGCGCGACTTCCTGGAGGCCCAGGACCTCGCCCGGCGCTCGGGGGACCGGCTCGACCTGGCGAACATCCATGTCAACCTCGCCTTTCTGGAGCATCTGGCGGGCCGCGCCCCCGAGGCGCTGCACCAGCTCAACCTGCTGGAAGAACTGCTGGGCACCTGCTCTACCGACGAGCGGCAGGCGGTCGAGCCTTACCTCCACGAGAACCGGGCGGCGACCTACCTGGGGCTGGCCCGCCGCGCCCACGCGCGGGGCCGCGCGGATGCCGGGGCCGAAGCCCGTGGGCGGGCCTGGGCCGCCCTGGCGGCGACCTGGGAGGCCCTGACACGGGCGCCCTCACGCATCATGGCCCTGATCGTGGAGGCCCACACCGCGCGGCTGTGCGTGCTGGAAGGTGACCTGGACCGCGCCCTGGCCCACGCCCAGGCCGCCATGCGCCACCACCACGAGGCCGGGCAGCGCTCCTACCTCGACGCGCTGCTGGCGATGGCGGAGGTGCAGGCCGCCAGGGAGCAGCTCAGCGCCGCACACGGGTATTACCGCGAGGCACTTGCCATCGCCCGCGAGCAGGGACGCCACCGCGATATCCAGTTCCTGCTGCGGGCCATCGCGGAACTGCACGAGCGCGGCGGCGACCTCGGCTCGGCCCTCGCCACCACCCGCGAGGCGCTCGCGGAGGCCGACGCCACCCTGGAGCGGCTGGCGGCCATCGAGCAGCGCCACGACGACCTCTTTCGCGAACTGCGGCAGGCCCGCGCTCAGGCCCGTGACTGGCAGGAGAGCGTGCGCCGCGCCGAGGAACAGGCCCGGCACGACGTGCTGACCGGCCTGCTCAACCGCCGGGGCCTGCACGACCGCCTGCTCACCCTGCCTGGGGGCAGCGGCCCGCTGCTCGTCGCCCTGCTGGACATCGACGACTTCAAGGGGGTCAACGACCGCCATTCGCACGCCGTCGGGGACGAGGCGCTGCGGGCCGTCGCCGGGCGACTGAGCGACACTGCCCCCCCAGACAGCCTGCTGGTGCGCTGGGGCGGCGAGGAATTCCTGCTGCTGCTGCCGGAGGCCGACCCCGCGCGGGCCTACGCGACGGTCGAGGGCCTGCGCCGGGCGGTCGCGGAGCACGACTGGCCCACCCTGCCGCGCGGCCTGCGCCTCACCGTTAGCGCCGGGTACGCCTTCGCCCCCACGCCCGCCGAGGCCGACGTGCACGCCGCCACCGAGCAGGCCGACGAGTTCCAGTACCAGGCCAAACGCGCCGGGCGCAACCGGGTCTGCCCCGCGCCGCCCGTTCCGGCGTAAAAGAGGCCCCGGCCCCCCTCACGGGGAAGCCGGGGCCGGGCCGGGAACTCAGCGGTTCAGAATCTCGTCGATGCGCGTGACGACGTCCTCCGTGAGCCGCACGCCCGCCGCCTTCACGGTGTCCTCGATCTGGCCGACCTTGGTGGCCCCGGTGATCACGCTGCTGACCCCGGGCTGGCGCAGAATCCACGCCAGCGCGAGTTGCGCCCGCGTCAGGCCGAGGTCGTCCGCGATGGGCCTCAGGTCGCGCACCTTCTGGACGTTCTCGTCGGTGAGGAAGTTCTTGCCCCAGTTCTCGTTGTCGGTGAGTCGGGCACCCTCGGGACGGCCCTCGTCGTACTTGCCAGTCAGCAGGCCCATCGCCAGCGGACTCCAGACGACCAGCCCGACGCCCGCCTTCGCCGTGTAGGGCAGAATCTCGCCTTCCACCCGCTCGCGGCGCAGCATGGAGTACTCGGGCTGCTCGGTGACGGGCGCGTGCAGGCCGTGTGCCCTCGCGAACTCGACCGCCTCCGCGATGCGGGCAGCGGGCCACATCGAGGTCCCCCAGTACAGCGCCTTGCCGTCGCGGATGACCTGGTCAAAGGCCATCACAATCTCGTCCATCGGCACGTTCTCGTCGTAGCGGTGGGCGAAGTAGATGTCGAGGTGGTCGGTGCCGAGGCGTTTCAGGCTGCCGTCGATGGAGTGCAGGATGTGCTTGCGCGACAGCCCGCGGTCATTCACGTCGTCGCTCATGGGCCAGTAGACCTTGGACGAGATCACCAGCGTGTGCCGGGGCAACTCGCGCAGCACGGCGCCCATCAGCTCTTCGGAGCGGCCCCGCGCGTATACGTCGGCCTGATCGAAGAAGTTCACACCTTCCTCGTAGGCCTTCATCACGATGTCGCGCACCATCGTCTCGTCGTGGACCGAGTGCCCGAAGGTGACCCAGCCGCCCAGCGAGACTTCGGAGACCTTGAGGCCGCTTCTGCCGAGGTTGCGGTATTCCATGCCCGGTACTTTACCGAGTAAAGCGGAGCGCCCTCTCAAAATGGAGACGCGGTTAAGAAGACTCCCGGCGCCGCCGCTGATCCGCGTACCACTGCGGCTGCGTGCCGTCGAGATCGGTGAAGCCGTAGAGAGTCGCGAGTTCGCCCACGTCCATCACCCGGCCCGTATGCCGCATGACCTCCGGGTCGGCGGCGAGGGCCACCACCCCCCGCGCCGCGTAGTGCGGCGTCTCGGTCTGCCCGGCGAGTTCGGCCTCACTGTGGTGTTGGAGCATCAACTCGGTCCGCATCCAGCCCGGCGCGACGCCGACCACCGCGATGCCCTTCTCGCGTAGCTGGTGGCCCAGCGCGTACACCAGGCGATTCTTAGCCGCCTTACTGACCTCGTAGGGCAGCCAGCCGGGGGGTTCGTCGGTGTGCCAGGTCGTGGAGACGATCAGGCCGTGGCCCTGGGTGCCCATGACGTATTTCAGCGCGAGCAGGCTGGTCAGGGAGTCGCTGTACGCTCCCGCCAGCAGCATGTCGCGCAGTTGCTCCGGCGGCTCGTCCCAGACCTCGCCACCCGCTCCGCCCCCCGCCGCCCGGTCATGGGCACCCCAGGCGTTGTTGACGAGGAGGTCGAGGCGTCCGTGCTGCCGCGCGATGTGGCGAACCACCGACTCCACCTGCGCGGGGTCGGTGTGGTCGCATCTCAGAGGAGTGGCCGCACCGCCCGCCGCGCGGATGGCGTCGGCCGTGGCGTCCACGGTGGTCTGCGGCAGGCTCGGCACCGTGCTGTGCCCGCGTGTGCTGCGGGCGGTGACGATGACGTGGGCTCCGGCCAGGGCGAGTTCCAGCGCCGTGGCCCGGCCCAACCCGCGTGACGCGCCGGTGACGAGCGCCACCTGGCCCGCCAGCGGCCGGGTCACCCCTCGCGCCGCGTGTCCCCGGTGCTTCCGGCGCCCTCTTCCAGGGAGATGCTGGCCGACAGCACGACCTGATCGCCGCGCTGCTCGACCTCCACGTTGCTGTTGCCCGCCGGAAAGTAGCGCTTGACCACTTCCAGCAGGTCATTTCGCAGCGCGTCCACCTTGCCGGGGGGAATCTGGGCACGGTCGTAGGCCAGCACGAGTTCCAGGCGGTCTTTCAGCGTCTCCTTGGAACGGCGGCCCTTCATCCAGGAAAACATCTCAGGCCCCCCCGAACAGGCGGCGCAGCACCGCCAGGAAGCCCCGGTCCTGCTCCAGCTTGGGGTAGGGCACGTCCTCGCCCTTCAGGCGCCGGGCGGTGTCCATGAAGGCCTGCCCCGCCTGCGACTTGCCCAGCACGGCGGGCTCGCCCACGTTGGTGCTGACCAGAATCCCGTCGTCCTCCGGGATGATCCCGATGGGCTTGACGCCCAGGATCTCCAGCACGTCCGCTTCCGAGAGCATGTTGCCGCTGGCGACCATCTTGGGGCGCAGGCGGTTGATGACGAGGCGAATCTCGCGGATCTGCTGGGCTTCGAGCAGCCCGATGATGCGGTCGGCATCGCGGACGCTGGAGACTTCGGGGTTCACGACGACCAGTGCCCCCTCGGCGGGCGCGGCGGCGGTCTTGAAGCCCGACTCGATTCCGGCGGGCGAGTCGATCAGGACGCGGGTAAAGCCCTCCTCCTCGATCAGTTGGCGCACGACGCCCTTGAACACCTCGGGGTCGAGCGCGTCCTTGTCGCGGGTCTGGGAGGCGGGGAGGAGGTGCAGCGACTCGACGCGCTTGTCGCGGATGATCGCCTGCGAGAGGCGGCACTTGCCCTCCAGCACGTCCACGAGGTCGAAGACCACGCGGGACTCCAGACCCATCACCACGTCGAGGTTGCGCAGACCCACGTCCACGTCGATGACGACGACCTTCTCTCCGAGTTTGGCGAGAGCCGCCCCGATGTTCGCGGTGGTGGTGGTTTTGCCCACGCCCCCCTTGCCCGATGTGACGACGATGACCTTGGCGTTCATGCTGGGGCCGAGTGTATCAACTCTGCCTGTGGGTGCCCGGCGGTGTGACGTCCGCCCTACCTTCCGGGGGGGCGGCCCTGTACACTGGCCGGCCGAGTCTCGCGCCCGGCGTGTTCCCACGCAGCGGCGCATGCGCGTGGAGGAACCCCGATGACCGTACTCAACCCGCTGCCCCCCGTGGCAGCCCCCCAAATCACGCCGCCGAAGGTCGGCTTCATCTCGCTGGGCTGCCCCAAGGCGCTGGTCGATTCCGAGCGCATCCTGACCCAGCTCCGCGCCGAGGGCTACGAGCTCGCCCCCAGTTACGAGGACGCGCAGGCCGTCATCGTCAACACCTGCGGCTTTATCACGCCCGCCGTGGAGGAAAGCCTCAGCGCGATTGGCGAGGCGCTCGACGCCACCGGCAAGGTCATCGTGACCGGGTGCCTGGGCGAGCGCCCCGAGAAGATTCTGGAGCGCCACCCCAAGGTCGCCGCGATCACCGGGTCGGAGGCGGTGGACGACGTGATGGGCTACGTGCGCGACCTGCTGCCCGTGGAAACAGACGCCTTTACTGGCCTGCTGCCGGTCGCCGCGCCGGGGATGCGGCCCGAGGTGCAGACGCCCGAGCGGGAGGCGACCCGTCACGGCGACGTGTTCGCGCCCTCGGTCAAGCTGACGCCCCGGCACTACGCCTACGTGAAGATCGCGGAAGGGTGCAACCACACCTGCGCCTTTTGCATCATCCCCAAGCTGCGCGGGCGGCAGGTCAGCCGCGACGCGGGCGCCGTGCTGTACGAGGCTTTCCGGTTGGTCGCGGGCGGCACCAAGGAACTGATGATCATCTCGCAGGACACCTCCGCCTACGGGGTGGACGTGCGCTACCGCGAGAGCGAGTTTCAGGGAGGGCAGGTTCGGGCTCACCTCACCGACCTCGCCGAAAAGTTGGGCGAGATGGGCGCGTGGGTGCGGATGCACTACGTCTACCCGTACCCGCATGTGGAAAAGATCGTGGAGCTGATGGCGCAGGGCAAGATCCTCCCCTACCTCGACGTGCCCCTCCAGCACGCCTCGCCCAAGATTCTCAAGCTGATGCGGCGACCTGGCGCGGGCAAACAGCTCGACACCATCCGCCGCTGGCGGGAAATCTGCCCGGAACTCGTCATCCGCTCGACCTTTATCGTGGGCTTTCCCGGCGAGACGGAGGAGGACTTCCAGGAGCTGCTGACCTTCCTCGAAGACGCGCGGCTCGACCGGGTGGGCGCTTTCCCCTACTCCGACGTGGAGGAGGCGGACGCGAACGGGCTGCCGGGCGCCGTCCCCGAGGAGATCAAGCAGGAGCGCCTCGCCCGCTTCATGGAGGTCGCGCAACGCATCAGTGCCGAGAAGCTCGCCGAGAAGGTGGGGCGCGTGCTGGACGTGATCGTGGACGAGTTCAACGACGACGAGGGCGATCTCCCCGGTACCCGCCTGATCGGCCGCACCAAGGGCGACGCCCCCGGCATTGACGGGCAGGTGTACCTGTATGCGGGCGACTTCGCCGGGCAGGTCAAGATCGGGGACATCGTGCAGGCCCGTATCGAGGACAGCGACGAGTACGACCTTTACGGCGAGGTGGTGGCGCGGCCGGAGTGGAAGCCGAATGTGCCGCAGCTCGGGCATTTTGGGAAGCACTGAGGGCAACAAGAGGGCGGCGCAGAGAGCTTCTGGCCGCCCTTCTCTCTTGGTCCTCCGCTCAGCCTTGCGGACTCCCCTCCCCCAGCAGGTAGCGAATCACATCCTCGGCCGTGTACCCCGGCGTCCACCCACCCAGCTTCACGAGGTCGTCGCCGCTCGTCAGCAGGGGCTGCTCCACCTGCCCCCCCTTCTGAATCTGGGCGTAGCCCGCGTCGGCCATCAGCGCGTTGCACAGGCACTTGCGGCCCACGGTCTCCTCGGGCTTGCCACCCTTGCGGACATAGTCGGCGACGGGCTCGGCAGCGCAGCGCAGGCCGACTTTCTCGCCCTCCCAGTAGGCCTCGCGCAGGTAGCCGATGTCGCAGATACGCATGCGGGCGGCGTACTCCTCCGGCTCGGAGAGGGTGCCGGGCAGCCGCACCACCTTGAAGGGAAACCCGGTGGGCGAGGCCAGCGGATCGGTGTACACGGCGGCCTGCCCCGCGCGGGCGGCAGCCAGCGATTTCTGCCGGGCATCGTCACGCAGGCCGCTTTCCCGGCAGTACTGGAAGAGGGTGCCGACCTGCACGCCTGCCGCGCCCTCAGCAAGTGCCCGTTGCAGCCCCTCGGGCGAGCCGCTGCCCCCCGCGAGCCAGAACGGGAGGCCGATCTTGCGCATCTCCGCGAGGTCGGCGAGGTCGCGCTCGCCGTAGACGGGCTGCCCGGTCTCGTCGTAGGTCACCTGCCCGCGCGGCGGGGCGTTGTGGCCCCCGGCGGTCGGCCCCTCGATCACGAACCCCTGGATGCTCCCGGTCGCCTTGCGGGTCAGCACCCCGGCGAGCACGTGCGAGGAGATGATGGGGTAGAAGTTCGGGCGCTTCAGGCTCAGGCCGCCGAAGCCGTAGTCGGCGGGGTCGAGCGAGAGGAGGACGCTGGGCGAGGGGCCGTCGCCCTTTACGTCCACCCGGAAAGAGCCGGGCTGGCCCTGCGCGAACGCGTCCAGGACGCCCGGAATCTCGCGGGGAATCCCGGCGCCCATGATCACGGTGTCCACCCCGGCGAGCATGGCCCCGTAGAGGGCGGGCATGGTGTGCAGGTGCAGCTTGGTCAGGAGGTTGAGGCCGACCGGGTTCTGGTGCCCCTCGCGGGCCAGCCAGACCTCTGCGAAGCTGCCCAGGATGGCGAGTTCCCAGGCGGGCTGCTGGTTGCGGAGGGTGGGCAGCGGCACGCGGGCGTACCCCTTGCCGGGGGGGCGGCCTCCCTCCAGAAAGTACTTGTCGATGGCCTTTTGCGCCCACGCCTGATCGGGAAAGTGGGCCAGCGCCCGCCGGGTGTGCCCACCGGGATCGCCGTCCTGAAGGCGGCGCACCAGCAAATTGTCAATCCCGGTGCCCGACACCACGCCGAGCTGCCCAGTGCGCGACACGGCCTGCGCGAGTTCCCAGTTGGAGATGGCGACGCCCATGCCCCCCTGAATGATCCGGGGCAGGGCGAGAGGAGGCTGCGGGGTGGAAGGGGTGGTGGTCAGGGGAAGGGTGGTCATGGGGGTCTCCGAGGTTGGGCAGAGGAAGGGTTACTCTTCGTATGGGACGGCGTTGCCGCCCACCCCCCTCCCAGCCTCCCCCACAAGGGGGGAGGAGCAGAAAAACACATTGATCGGTGAAGCCAGAGAACCGGAGCGATTGTTGCCACAGGCTCTCAGCTTCACTCTGCACCCGGCGCACCCCCGGCTCGGCCCGGCCTGAACGCGGTCAAAGGGATGGGGTGGAGAGGGCAGGCTCCTGTAAGACCCCGGCCCCTACACTTCCGGGGTGAGTCTCGACCTCCTGCTCGTGGTGTTCGCTGGCGTGCTCGGCCTGCTGGTGGGGTCGTTTTCCAATGTGCTGATCTGGCGGCTGCCGCGCGGGGAAAACGTCGCCTTTCCGCCCAGCCACTGCCCCCGCTGCGACCACCGCCTGTCTCCCCGCGACCTCGTGCCCGTGGGGTCGTGGGTGGCGCTGGGCGGCAAGTGCCGCTACTGCCGCGCTCCCATCAAGGCCCGCTATCCGGTGGTCGAGCTGCTGACCGGAGTGGGGTACGCGACCATCGCCGCGCTTTACCCTTTCGCGCTGTACGGCGGAGCCACGCTGGGCCTGTTCGTGCTGTTCACGCTGCTGCTGGTAGCCAGCGCCATCGATCTGGACACCTACACCATCCCCGACGAGCTGACGCTGCCGGGGGTGGCGCTGGGCGTGGGCTTCAGCTTTCTGAATGCGCGGTCGGGGGCGGTGGAGGGTTTGGGACTGCCGACCCCCGCCGAGGCCGCGCAGGGGGCGCTGCTGGGCGCGGGCCTACTGGTGACCATCGACCTGATCGGGTCGTGGGTGCTGCGACGCTTCCGCGAGCGGCGCTACCCGGAAACGCCCATCGGGTATCAGCAGATCGCGCTCGCGCTGCTGGTGGGCGCGTGGGCCGGGCTGGGGTGGGGCGTGGCGGCGGCGGTGCTGTCGGCGGCGGCGAACCTGCTCGCGCGGCGGGTCGTCCGGGTGCCGGAACTGCTCACCCTGGGGGGCCTGCTCGTCAGCGTGATGCTGGGAGGGTCGGGCTTTGGCCCCGGCCTGATCGTGATGGTGCAGGGGGCGCTCGCTGCTGGGGGTGCTGTCGCGCTCCTCGCGGGCGTGTACTGGTGGCTGCGCGGCGACGCTGCCGACGAGGACGCCCCCTTTGACCCCGCCGCGATGGGCTTCGGAGATGTGAAGCTGGCGGCCGTCATCGGGGCGTTCCTGGGCTGGGAGCGGCTGCTGGTGGCGGTCGTGGTTGCCGTGTTCGCGGGGGCGCTGCTGGGGCTGGTGCAGGTGGCCCTGAAACGCGAGAATCGCCTCAAGTTCGGCCCCTACCTCGCGCTGGGCGCGGTGGTGGCGTTGATCTGGGGCGGGGCCGTGGTGGAGAGCTACCGGACGCTGCTGGGCCTGTAGGCAACGGTCAACCGCGCAGGGGAGGCATCACCACCGCCTCCTCCTCTTCCCTGGGAGGCTGGGCCTGCGCTCCACCCCGGCGCGGGCGGGGGCCGACAGGCACGGGGACGCCGAGGCCGTCCTCGCCCTCGTCACGGCGGCGAGGCGGGAATGGCTCGGCGGATATGGTGCCCGTCCGGCTGTACCCCCTGTCCCTGGACGCGCTGAGTCTGTCCAGAAGTGCCCGTAGCGAAAATCTGGTCATGGGCCACCGTACTCGGCCGCCCCGTCCGGCGTCTCCCCCTCCCCTTCCATTTGACCCTGTTCGGTCGGGTGCTGCGGACGGGCCACCACCGTCACCCGCTGGCGTTGGCGCAGCCCAACCAATCCCACGTCGGCGGTCGCCGTGACCGTGACCCCGGCGGCGTTCGCGGCGTCCTGCGCGGCCACCTGCACGAAGACCTCCATGTCGCGCACGACCGTGTGGCCCACGAAGGCGTCCACATAGCGGTCGAGGCTGAACAGCTCCAGCAACCTCTCCCCCGCCGCGTAGCGCAGGGTGAGGGTCGATCCGGGGGCCGGGTTGCGCGTCTTCGGGCAGAGTTCGGGCAGCTCCAGCACGTGCTCGACAACCGTGGGGAGGTCCGGGCGGCCATTGGCGATGGTCCGCAGCAGCTCGGCGGGGCGCTCCATCAGGCGGCGGCGCGGCTGACCTGCCGCACCCGCAGCGCGAACAGGGCCGCGATCGCGTACTTGGCGAGGATGTCCGCGAAGATGATCTGCGCGATGTCGCGGCTGCTCATGTCGCCGTAGAAGGCCAGCAGCGTGAACAGGACGGAATCCAGCGGCACGCTGACCGCGTTGCTGGCGAGCACCCGGGTCCACCAGCTCTTCTGAATCAGGCGCTGGTAGACGGCGGTGTCGGCCAGCTCGCCCACCAGAATGGCGAGAAAGGACGCGCCCACGAAGCGCCACGGTGTGTCGGTCAGGACCGCCGCCACGGTGTTGACCAGCAGCGCCAGCGCGATGGCGATGTACACGGCCCGGAGGCCCCCCGCCCGGTGAATCCGGTCGCGCAGGGTGAACACGGGCGCAAAGAAAATGGTCCCCACGCTGAGCAGCCCGAACACGGGCAGCGGGATGAACTGATTGAGCGTGAGGTTGGCGAGCAGGATGCTCAGGGCGTACAGCGCGGTCAGGATGATGACCGGGCGGCCGACGACGGAATAGGTCATGGCGTTTTTCCTCCAGCCGCAGCGACAAGACAGGTCACGGGCCAGCGCCCAGGGTAGCAGGCAGAGGGGAGCAGCTTAACCCGCCGTCAACCGGCCGCCGAACGGTCCAGCGGTGGCGTCAGCGGCACAGCGTTCAGCACCCGCGCCAGCCGGAAAAAGGCCGCGTCGTGCGCGGGGTTCGTCCACGCGGGCGACTGCACCAGCAGCAGGGCGGCGACCTCGGCGGGGTCGGGCCAGCTTAGGCCCCGCGTCAGGGTCACCCGGTCTCGCACCTCGGGCGCGAGCAGAGGTGCCACTTCGCCCTGCGTGCGCTCCAGGTCGTACCCTTCCGCGACGGGCAGGTCCGCGTGCCAGTCCGGGTAGAGACAGGTGTAGTGCCGCGCCCGTCCCGACGCCAGGGCCAGCCCCGCCCAGTTGCCGGGCCGCACCCGCGCAGGATCACCGCTGAGGCTGGCGAGGTCGTGGTGGCTGTCCACGTTGAGCACATGGGCACCGGGGAAGGCCGCCAGCCACTCCCAGGCATCTGCGTGCGTCAGGGTGACGTGGGTGGGGACGCCCGCGTAGCGCTCCAGCGCCTCCCAGCCGGGATAGAGGGGGAAGTCGGCGGCCAAGCCCTCCCAGCCCTGGCCACCGCGCTTGCGGGCACGCTCCCGCCACGCCTCCACCCGGTCTTCCTCGCGGTCGCGGGTGCCCCAGATGGGCGCGTCGAAGACGAGTTCGCGGGTTCCGGAAAAGGCGTCCCAGTCGATGGAGAGCAGCAGGGGCGGGCGCTCGGGCACAGGCCACCTTACAGCTCCAGCCCCCAGCTCACGCTCGCGGGGTCGCGCACGAAGCCCAGGCGGTCGTTGATCGCCAGCATGGGCGCGTTGTCGCTGGCATTGTCCGTGCGAATCAGGGTGCCGCCCAGCGCCCGGCCCGCGCGGATGGCGTGCAGCTTGAGCGCGGTCGCCACGCCCTGCCCCCGCGCCGCCCGCGTCACGCCGGTCAGCCCGGTCAGCAGGTCGGGGCTGGCCTCGGTGCGGAAGAGGGTGGTCTGGCCGATCCACTCGCCCCCGGCAGCCTCGGCGATCAGGTAGGCGTCGGGGAGGAGGGCGGAGTCCCCCAGCACCGCCTCCTCGAAGACCTGCCGGGAGAGGGGCGTGGCGGGTTCGGCGCGGGGCACGTCCTGGCGCACGTCGCTCATCAGGGCGTGAAGGCGGCCCGTCAGGTCAGGAGTTCCGGCGGCCCGCAACTCCGTCAGGCTCCGCACCCGCACTCCCTGCGCCCGCAGCCGGGCCAGCAGGTCACGGAAAGGGGCCTCGTCGAAGGTGGTGAGGTCGAGGCTGCTCGTGAAGTACCGCTTGCCCGGCGCAAAGCCCCGCCGGGTCAGGAAGCCCGACGCGATGGGGTGGTCCTCACGGGCCAGGGTGCGAATCCCCTGCGCCCCTACCGCCCGCAGCCGGGGCAGCAGCGCCGCCCACAACGCCCGCCCCGCCCCCCGCCCCTGCCAGCCGGGATGCACGGCGAGTTCCAGCGTGTAGCGGTGCGGGTGGTAGGCGCCGGGATTCTGGTAGACGTTCGCCAGCCCCACCACGTCTTCTCCCGCGAGTGCGACCAGCGTGAAGGCCGTATAGCCCCAGTCGCGCTGCTCGGCGTCCCGCTTGCGCAAATCACTCCCGCTCACGGGGTCATGTGGGCAGGCCAGGGTCCAGACCCGTGCGGCGGCGTCCCACTCGGATTCGCCCACCGGGCGGGCGGCGAACGTCCTCTCCTGAAAGGTCATAGCGGTCCCTCCTCCACCCGGCCCCGTCGCAGCTCTACCCAGGCAGGCTGGCGCACGAAGCCCAGGCGCTCGTTCAACTCCAGCATGGGCACGTTGCTGCTGGCGTTGTCGGTCCAGACGCTCTGTGCGCCGCGTTCGCGGGCCAGCCGCAGCGCCGCGAGCTTGAGGGCGAGGCCCACCCCCCGGCGCCGCCACTCCTGGCGAGTCCCGGTCAGGCCCGTCTGGAGCCGGGTGGGGTCGGTGGCGTCCGCGTACAGCTCGGTCAGGGCGGCCACTTCCCCGTCCTCCGTCACGGCGAACAGCACGCCCTCCGGCCAGAAGCGCTCATCCTCCGCCCGCGTCCGGAAGTGCCCGAAGTCCAGCGGCGTGGCCTCGCCCGCGCGGGGCACGTCGGCGCGAACGGCCATATACACGTCGAAATAGGCCCGCCACGCGGCCTCCTCCCCTACCTCCGCCACGAGGTCGGCCAGCGAGCGCAGGCGCAGGCCCTCCGGCAGCCGCTCGGCCCCGGTCCATCCCGCAGGGTCGAAGGTGGCGAGGGGCAGGGCGCTGGCGAAGTAGCGCATATGGTCCTCGAAGCCACGCCGCGACAGGAAGGCCAGCCCCTCGGGGCAGTCCTCGCGGGAGGTCGCCAGCACCTCGCGGGCGCCGCGCTCCCGCAGGTGGGCCTCCAGCGCCGCCGCGAGTGCCCGGCCCGCGCCCCGGCCCCGGTCCTGCGGGCGCACCAGCACCTCGGCGTGGTAGCGGTCAGGGTGAAACATGCCCGGCCACTGCATCAGCGAGCCCGTGCCCACCACCCGGCCCGCCGGGTCCTCGGCCACCACCCGCCACAGGTGGGCGCCGACGGGGTGCCGCCGCAGGTCGGCGTCCTCGTGGGCCAGCGTCTCGGCGGTCGTGGCGTGGTCGGGCCACACGGCCCCCTGCACCTCGGCCAGCGCGGGGAAGTCGGCGTCTGTCGCCTCGCGGACCCTCACGCCCCCTCCCCCAGGTCTGCCCCCATGTGCAGCTCGTAGCGCAGGTGGGTCGGTCCCCGGCGAAAGCCCAGGGCGCGGTTCATCTCCAGCATGGCGGCGTTCGGCTTGTCGTTGAAGGTGCGAATCTCGCCGCCGCCCGATACGGCCAGCGCCCGCATTGCGGCCACCTTGAGCGCCTTGGCGATGCCCCTCCCCCGGTCCTCGCGCCGCACGCCCGTCATGCCGATCACGTAGAAGCCCGCCGGGTTGCGCATCAGGGTGGAATAGCCCACGTAGGGGCCGGTGAGAGGATCGTCCAGCCCCGGCCGCACGGCCACGAAGGACAGCTCGGGGGCGAAGGTGGGATCTTCCAGTTCCTGCTTGAGCCACAGCTCCAGCGGGCGGCGGGTCAGGGTGTTGCCCATGGGCACGTCCTGAAAAAGCAGCCAGTCGAGTTCCCACAATCGGCGGTCGCGCTGGGGATCGGCGGCGAGGTCAGCCACCGAGTGCAGTTCCACCCCGTGCGCGGCCACTCCCTCCAGCAGCTCCCCGAACGAACCGAGGTTCACGTCCCCGGTGTGCAGCCGCGACTCGTAGCGCTCCCAGGCCACCCGGAAGCCCCGGCGCTCCACGAAGGCGCGGCCCGCCTCATGCCAGGGCTGGTCGGTCAGCATGGTGCGGACCTCGCGGGCGCCCCGCTCGCGAACCTGTGCCAGCAGCGCCGCGTACAGGGCCGAGCCGAGGCCCTGCCCCCGAGCGTCCGGGTGAACGGTCAGTCCACCCCAGTAGCGCCACTCCTCGAAGGCGAAGTCGTCGTGGCCGATCTGCCCGCTGGCTACCACCTCACCGCCCTGTTCGGCCACGAGTTCGGTGTTGAAAAGGCTGGGGTCAAGGGCCTCGTCCCAGACGCGCAGCAGGTCGGGCGTCACGGGCCATTCGGGGTCAAAGGTCGAGCGCACGCGGGCCAGGGCCGGGTAGTCCTCCGGCTTGCGGGGTGGACGAAGGGTGAAGGGGAGCTCGGTCACGTCCCCATCCTCGCCCGGCGCGGGGAGGAGGCACATCGGCCACCGCGCCTATCCCGCCCTATCCTGGGCCGCATGACCCAGCCCCTCAAGCTGCTGCTGATCGTGCCCCACCCCGACGACGAGGTCTACGGGGCCGCCGGAACCCTGATGGACCTGCTGGGGGAGGGACACCCCTGCGGCCTCGTGACCCTCACACGCGGCGAGGCGGGACGCACCCTGGGCCTGGCCGAGGGACCGGAGGAACTCGCCCGGATGCGGGCGGCAGAATTGCAGGCCTGCCTCGACGAGATCGGCCTGACCACCCACCCCGGCAGCGTCCACGAGCAGCACGCCTTTCCCGACAAGTATCTGCAAGACCAGCCTTTCGAGCCGCTGGTGGAAGTCGCGCGGGAGGCGATGACCCGGCTGCGACCGGAGACGGTGCTGACCTTTCCCCCCAACGGCAGCAACGGCCACCCCGACCACGTCACCACCCACCGGGCGGTGAAGGCCGCCTGGGATAGCCTGCCGCCTGCCCAGCGCCCCCAACTCTGGTACTACGCCAGCCCCACCCCCCCGGAGCGCGAGGACCTGCGGGCGGCGTGGCTCGCGCCCACCCTGCGCCGGGACGTGACCCGGCACGTCACCCGCAAGCTGCGGGCCATCGGGTGCCACCGCAGCCAGGCGCTAAGCACGGTCGATTTCATCCGCAAGTTCCCCGAGCGCATCACGGAGGAGACGTTCTACGAGCTGGAGGACTGAACTCCGGCCTCCCGGAGACTCAAAAAAGCCCAGGCTTGGTGCCTGGGCTTCATGCGGTTAGGCGCCGATCAGGGCAGTTCCTGGGCCTCGGCGAGGTGGCCCGCCACGACGGGTTCCATCTTGGCGGCCATCGCCAGAAGGGCCTGATCCTTGCCGAAGCTGCGGTAGGTCTGGATCAGGTCGAGGGTCATCTTGTGGCCGCCGACCTGCACGTTCTTGTAGGCGGCGTCGAAGGCCGCGCCCGACAGGGTGGTCAGGCGGTTGTACAGCAGGCGCTGGTCGGCGCCCGGCTTGTCGGCCAGCCGCACCCCGCGCTGGGCGGCGAGCGTGTTCAGCTCGGCCTGGGCGCGGGTGTGCTCGGTGATCATCTGCTGGGCGTAGGCCCGGACCTCGGCGTTGCTGCTCTTTTGCAGGGCGAGGCGCGAGGTCTGAATCTCGGTGAGGTTGCTCATGGTCATGACTTCCATGAACAGCACGTCGGTGTCGTTGGACACCTGCGCGGTGCTCACCGGGCCGAGGGGATCGGCTGCGCCCCCCGCGACGGCGGCGGTGGGCAGGGCCAGCGAAAGGGTCAGGGCAGACAGGATCAGGGTACGTTTTATGGGGTGACCTCCTGGGCAGAACTGGCCGCAGCCTGACAGGCCCGCCGGGCTTCCCGGTAGGCCACCATTGAGCCGCCGTTCATGACTCAAGAAAGGGTGAAAAAACGCGTCCCAGTCGCCGAAACTGCGATTTTCACCACGATTCCGGTTCAGTTCGCTCGCCGGAAGAAGGTGCGTGGGTCCGGGGCCTCGGCGCAGGTGGCCTGCACGAGGTCGTACCAGCCCAGGGGCCGCAGGCTGGGGCCACACGCGGCGAGGTACGCCTCGGCGTAGCGCTCGGGCCACTGCTCCCCGAGCCTGCGGTGGTAGTCGCTCAGGCCCTCCAGAGAGTCGGCGCCGAGCTTGAGGTACAGCCCCGCCGCGCAGTGCCCGTACTCGTGCGCCGCCACCCGCACGAGGTCGTGCCGCGACAGCGCCGGGTCAATGTCCACCACGCAGCCCCCCGCCAGCGGCAGGGTCAGGGTGTGCCCGGCGTACGGCGTTTCCCCCCGGCGCTGAAGGGCGCCCGGAGCCACCCAGCGCCAGGTGACGGTGACGCCGTGAACGGTGGTCGTCCACTGCCCCGCGTCGCGCGGAGTGCTCACGAACGTGCAGCCCGCGAGGAGCGGAGCAAGCAGAAACAGCCGCCAGCGCCTCACGCCCATGTCACCGCAGCGTCTTGCTGATCAGGCTGTTGGTGTAGAAGGTACTCGCCTTCGTCCCGGCGGGAAGGCTGCCCTGCCCCACCAGCGCGGCGACCGCCTTCGTCCAGGCGGCGGGGTCACTCGCGCCCAGGCCGTTGGCGCGGGTATAGCTGCTTTGCATCAGCGGGACGCTGGCCCGCAGCACCTCCAGGCTGCCGCCCCCCGACCCGAAGACGGGCTGCGCCAGCCGGAAGGCCCGCGCGGGGTCGCCCACCGTGAACTTCAGCCCGCGCTGCGAGGCCCGCACGACCCGGCGGGCGAGGTCGCCGCCCAGCGTCTTGTCGAGGGTGATCAATCCGACCCCCACCATCGGGTAGGCCGCGCTGAGGTCCAGGGTGTAGACCCGCTCCCCGGCCTGCCGCAGCCCCACCACCTCGTTGTTGAGGTAGCCCACGGCGGCGTCCACCCGCCCGGCCCGCACCGCCTCGAGCTGCGTGAAGCCGATGCTCGCCAGCCGCACGTCGCGGCCCTCGCGCAGCCCCGCCGCGTCGAGCAGGGCGCGGGTGGCGGCGTAGCTGCTGCCAAAAGTGCCGGGAATGCCCAGCGTCTTGCCCTTCAGGTCGGCGGCGCGGTTCAGCGGCTTCGTGCTGAACACCGTCACGGGCGACTTCTGGTACATCGCCATGACGTACCGCACCGGGGCGCCCTGGTTGCGGGCGAAGACGGCGTCCTCCGGGTCCCCCACCACGAAGTCGAGCTTGCCCTGAAGGAGCAGCGGCATCAGCTCCGAGACGTAGCCGTGCTGGAACTTCACGTTCACGCCCTCGGCGCGGTAGTACCCGAGCTTGTCGGCCACGTAGAAGGGCGTGAACTGCACGTTGGGGATGTACCCCAGGCCGATGGTGACGGTGCGGGGGCTGCCCTGCGCGTGCGCCGCAGAAGCCGCGAGCAGGGAGAGCAGGAGGAGGGCACGCTTCATGGGGGCGAGTATAGGCACCCCCCCTGATCTCACGGTGACCTCGGCCCCACCGTGACCCCGCACGCGGTGCCGGGCGGGACACCGCTGCCGGGCCAGGTGTGCCACTCTCGGGGTATGGACTTCAACGCCTGGCGGCCCGAGGACACGGCGCGGCGCTTCTCGATCATGGGGGCGAGCAGCCTGGGAACTTTCCTGTGGATCGGCCTGTGGCTGGGATCGGGCCTGAACCCGCTGCTGGCCCTGCTGCTCGGCATCGTGGCGGGGGTCATCGCGTACCTGATCGCCTTTCCGGTGCTGCGGGCGCTCTTCCGGCGCTGAGGGCAGGGGCACGGGGGGGCCTCCCCCGCCTGGGTGCTAGACTCGGGGGTACGCCTGCGGGACGGCGGAGGCGGCCGACATCCGGCCCCCGCGTGAGCCCCAGGGAAAGGACCCCCATGACCGACGACACCAGACCGCACCTCACGGACGACGCGGCGACGACCGAGGGCACGGCCCAGACGCCCACCTCCGAGCAGTACACCGACGACCAGACCCCCGAGGAACTGCGCGGCATCCTCCCCGAACTCGCGGGCGAACCCGACGAGGACCCCGTGCTCGACGCCCAGGAAGCCGAGCAGGAAGGCGTGCTGGCCGCCAGCCTCGGCGGTGCGGACGACGAGGACGCCGACGAGTACATCGACGCTGACGACCTGATCGAGATGCTCGCCGAGATGAAGGAGATGCTCGAGGCCCAGAGCAAGGAGATTCGTGGCCTGCGCCGCGAGATGCGCGAACTGCGCGAGAGCCAGGGCGCTCAGGGCGGCGACCGTGGGGGCTTCCGGCCCCGCGAGGACCGTGGCGGCTTCCAGGGTGGCGACCGTGGCGGTCAGGGCGGCGGCTTCCGGCCCCGTGAAGACCGCGGTGGCTACCAGGGCGGCGGCGACCGGGGCTTCCGGCCCCGCGAGGACCGTGGCGGCTTCCAGGGTGGTGGCGACCGTGGCGGGCAGGGTGGCGGCTTCCGTCCCCGTGAAGACCGGGGTGGCTACCAGGGCGGCGGCGACCGTGGCGGCTTCCGGCCCCGCGAGGACCGTGGCGGCTTCCAGGGCGGTGGCGACCGTGGCGGTCAGGGTGGCGGCTTCCGCCCCCGTGAAGACCGCGGTGGCTACCAGGGCGGCGGCGACCGTGGCGGCTTCCGACCCCGCGAGGACCGCGGCGGCTTCCAGGGTGGCGGCGACCGTGGCGGGCAGGGCGGCGGCTTCCGTCCCCGCGACGAGGGCGACCAGACCTTCCGCCCGCGTCCCCGCGCCGACCGGGGCTGGGGCAACAAGCGCCGCGACGACGAGTAAGCCACGCTGAGGGCGAACGCCTGAATGCAGAGAGGGCCGGGATTTTACTCCCGGCCCTTCTCCTTCGTGGGGGCAGGCTTACGCCAGCCAGCGGTCCAGCCAGCCCAGGTACTCCTCCAGCCGTTTCAGGCGGCGGTCTGGGCGGCCCGAGCGCGAGAGTTCATGGTCCTCGCCGGGAAAACGCACGAAGCGGGTGGGCACCCCGTGCAGGTGCAGGGCGGCATACCACTGCTCGGCCTGCTCGACCGGGCAGCGGTGGTCGAGGACCGAGTGGACGATCAGGGTGGGCGTCTTCACCGCCTCAACGTACTTCAGCGGGCTCATCTCCCACAGTTGCAGGGCATCCGCCGAGCGGTGGAAGTTCAGCCCGAGTTCGTCGTCCCAGAAGCGCAGGCCGATGTCGGAGGTGCCGCCGAAGGAGAGCAGGTTGCAGATCGAACGGTCGGTGATGGCCGCCGCAAACCGATCGGTGTGCCCGGTGATCCAGTTCGTCATGTAGCCGCCGTAGCTGCCGCCCATCACGGCGCTGCGCTCGCCGTCCAGCCGGGGGTGGGCCTCCAGGCAGCAGTCGAAAAAGGCCAGCAGGTCGGCCATGTCCACCGTGCCCCAGCGCCCGTGGATCGCCGACGCCCACGCCTGCCCGTAGCCCACGCTGCCGCGCGGGTTGCTGTAGCACACCGCGTAGCCCCGCGCCGCCATCAGTTGAAACTCGTGGGTAAAGGCGTGCCCATAGGCCGTGTGCGGTCCCCCGTGAATGGTCAGGACGGCGGGCACCCGCTCCTCGCCGTCCGGGAGCAGCACCCAGCCCTCGCCCTCCTGCCCTTCCTCGGTGGTGAAGGTCACGCGCTGCGGGGTGCGGGGCGCGAAGGGGAGCGACGCGTTCAGGTCGGTGACGGGCTGGCCGTTCAGCTCCACCTCCGGGAAACGGTCGGCCCGCTCGCGGATCAGGGCCACACCGCCTCCCCGCGCGGTGAAGGCGGGGATGACCCCTTCCGGGTCGTGGTCCTGCGGTGTCACCGTCCCGTCCAGCCCCACCCGGAACAGGCCGCACGAGCCGCCCACCGTGCTGCTGACGAGCAGGGTGTCCGCGTCCACCCACGTGGGAAGTGCGGGAAAGGCCCCCACGTGCATGTCCCCGCCCACGATGTTGCCAACCGGAAAATCCCAGCCCTCGTCCAGCCGCCGCCACTCGCCGCCCGGCTGTGCGAGGAAGAGGTGGGCGTCTTCCGGGCTGCCCTTGCCCTCGGGGCGGCCCACCAGGATGAAGCGGTCGCCGTCCGGATGCGGCACGACCGCCTGAATCGCGGAGTTCCAGCGGGTCACCTGTTCGCGCTCGCCGCTGTGTGCAAGACGATAGACCTCCTGCCGCCACTGGGCCGCGTCCATCTCGCTCGCCGAGGAGATCAGCAACGCGCCCGAGCTGTCAGGGAGCCAGGCGTAGCCCGTGACCTCGACCTCCGGCGCGTGCCACTCCTCCAGCCGCTCGGCGGCCACGTCGTAGCGCCACAGCCGGGCGGGGCGCTCGGGCAGCCAGTCGCGGCCGTTGAAGCGGTAGCGCGGGCGGGTGATCACGCGGGCCTCTCCGTGCTCGTCCCGCTTGTCCTCATCGTCGGCGGTGGTCAGGAAGGAGAGGAAACGGCCGTCCGGGCTCCACTGCACGTCTTGCACGGGGTTCTTGAACCGGGTGACCCGCCGCGCCTCACCGCCCTCCAGCGGCAGCAGGAAAAGCTGGCCCTTCTCGCCGCTCCCCTCGCGCACGAAGGCGAGCGAGGTTCCATCCGGCGACCAACGGGGCGAGGTGTCGCGGCCCTCGCCCCGCGTGAGGGGCCGGGCTTCCTCGCCGCTGCCCGCGAGCCATACCGCCGAGCGGTATCGCGGCTTGGGAAAGTCCTGGTCGGGTCTGGCGGGGTCGGCCCCGCGCGGGTCGTCCTCCTCCACCCGCGTAAGGACGTAGGCGACCCGGCCCCCGTCTGGGCTGACCTGAGGGTCGGAGGGGAACTGGAGGGCGAGCAGGCTCTCGGGGCCAGGAGTCAGGGGGCCGGGGTGTGACATGCCGCAGTCAAGCACAGCGGCGCCGTGCCCGGCCAGCCCGCGCGGGGCCGCCTCATGAGGTCAGGCTCAAGGCCGGTTCGATCACCTCCGGCCGCAGCCCTCAGGCGGCCCAGCTACGCTGAAGGCACCGGATCGCCCGGAAGATTGCTGCTCCGCTTTCCGGCGGACGCCTTCCGTCTTCACCCCTCAGGAGGCCCCCATGCAGGAACTGTCATGTACCTGGGTCCCCGGCACCCTCAACGTCGTGCGGGTGCGCCTGCGCTCCGGCCGATCGGCCCAGGCGGTCACCACCACGGTTGAACTCACGAGCACCCGGCTGGCCCGCATCTTCGGGCCGCAGGCGCTCAACGACCTGTACCTCAAGGGCCGCGCTGTCCTGCGGGCCGATCCGCAGCAGGTCGCGCTGCTGACCTGAGCTGCGCCTCCCCTCTCGCGCGCCCCCGCCCCGACGCCCGGTGGGGGCGCGGCGTGTTGTCCGGCGGCAGGCCGAGGCCCCGCTATACCATGACCGCATGGTGTCCCTGCCCCCTGCTCCGGACCTCGCCGCCCTGCTGGACGACCTGCGGGTCCTCACCGAGATCGAGTCGCCCTCGACCGACCCCGCCGCCATCGCCCGCGTGATGGACGTGGCGGAAGCCTGGGCGCTGGACCTGGGGGCCACGGTCGAGCACCTCTCCGGCGGGACCCGGCGCTTCGCCTTCGGGGTGACGGGGGCGGCGCGGCCCCTGCTGATCCTCGCGCACGCGGACACGGTGTGGCCCCACGGCACCCTGGCGACGATGCCCTGGCGGGTGGAGGGCGACCGGGTGTATGGTCCCGGCACCTACGACATGAAGGCGGGGCTGGTGGGCGCCTTCCACGCCCTGCGAACCCTTCGGAACGGGTGGCCGCGCGGCGGCGTGGTGCTGCTGCTGACCCCTGACGAGGAGATCGGCAGCGCCAGCAGCCGGGAACACATCGAGGCCGCTGCCCGGGAAAGCCGCGCGGTCCTGGTCGTGGAACCCCCCGTGGCCGACACCCACGCGCTCAAGGTCGGCCGCAAGGGCGTGGGCGACTTCCACCTGCACTTTCAGGGGGTCGCCTCGCACGCGGGCAACAAGCCGGAGGAGGGCGCGAGCGCGATCACCGAAGCCGCCCGCGCCGTTCTCGCGGTGCAGGGGCTCGCCCGCCCGGAGGTAGGCACCACCGTGAGCGTGGGGCGCATCGCCGGGGGCGGGGCCGTGAACGTGATTCCGGCGACCTGCACGCTGGACATCGACGTGCGGGTGGCGACGCTAGCCGAGGCCGAACGGGTGACGGCAGGGATTGAGGGGCTGGAGCCGCAGGACCCCCGCGTGGCGCTAACCGTCACCGGGGGCCTCAACCGCCCGCCCTTCGAGCGCGGCCCCGGTACCGAGCGCCTCTTCGAGCAGGCGCAGGCGGTCGCCCGCGAACTGGGCTTCGAGGTCACGGGCGAGGTCGTGGGCGGCGGCAGCGACGGCAACTTCACCGCGCCGCTGTGCCCCACGTTGGACGGGCTGGGCGCTCCCGGCGACGGGGCACACGCCGCCCATGAACACGTGCGCCTTGACCGCTGGCCGGATCACGTCCAGCTGCTGACCCGGCTGATGCAGGGGCTGTGATGTTCGGCTGGCTCAGGCGCAGTTCCGCTGGAGGGGACCATCCCCTCGTCCGGCAGGACGACCCCGGCACCTTCCGGGTGCGGGTACGCACGCGCGGGCACGGCGAGGTGGTCGAGTTCCGCTTTACCAAGGCCGCCCACATCGGCGCGGACGACGGGGGCGGCTACCTCTTTCGCAAGCCGGTCATCAGCCCGCAGCACTTCGACCGGGGCGAACTCGTGGTGCGCTTTGACGCCCGCTACCGGGTGACGGGGACGGAGGCCGAGGGGCTGGACTTCATCCCGGTCGCCGATTGGGAGGACTGACCGCTAGGCGGGCACCGCCTGCAAGAGGGCGTGGTCCAGCACAAAACCCAGCGAGAGCGTCTGGTAGCCCTGCTGGTCAAACAGCACAGTCACCTTTTCGCCCTCGTAGCGCATGACGAGGCCCTCGCCGAAGGTGGGGTGCGCGACGCGGGTACCGAGAGCGAAGGGCAGCGTCTCGGGGTCGGGGGCGGGGGCCGTCTCGCCCGCCTCGCAACGGTCGCAGGTGCCGCAGGGGGCCGGGTAGCCTTCCCCGAAGTAGTTCAGCAGGAACTCGCGGCGGCAGCCTTCCGTCTCGGCGTAGGCCCGCATCATCTCCAGCCGCGAGCGTTCGTAGGTGCGGCGATGCTCCTGCGCGAGCGCGGCCTGGGCCGCCGCCTCGGGGGACACGCTGCCCTCCACGGCCGCGACCTCCCCGCCCGGCAGCACCTCCAGCGCCCCGACCTCCTCCAGGCGGCTCACGGCGCTGAGCAGTCGGCTGGGGGACAGGCCCGTCTCCTCGCGCAGGTCGCCGGGGTCGACCGGACCATCGGCGTCCTGGGCGGCCCGCAGCACCTGTTCCACCTGATCGGCGTCGATCAGCGCACTTCCCGCGAAGAAGCGGCGCAGGTTGAGGTCGCCCGGCGTGTAGAAGAGGGTCGCCTGTGCCGCCCCGCCGTCGCGCCCGGCCCGTCCGATCTCCTGGTAGTAGGCGTCAACGGACCCGGAGATGTCGAGGTGGTGCACGAAGCGCACGTTCGGCTTGTCGATGCCCATGCCGAAGGCCGTGGTCGCCACGATCACCTCCAGCGCGTCGGCCATGAAGTCGCCCTGCACGCCCTCACGGGCAGCGGTGCCCATCCCGGCGTGGTAGGCGGCCGCCCGGACCCCCCGCGCCACGAGGTCGGCGGCGAGGGCCTCGGCTGCCTTGCGGGTGGCGGCGTACACGATGCCGGGCCCCTGGGTGCCCACGACCTCGTCCACGAGCGCCGCGCGTTTGGTGCCCGCGTCGCCGAAGCGCTGCACCGAGAGGCGGATATTGGGCCGATCGAAGCCGCGCACCAGCACCCGCGCCTCCCGCATCGCCAACCGCTCCACGATCTCCGAGCGCACCGGGGGTGAGGCGGTGGCGGTCAGCGCGAGCACGGTGGGGTGCCCCAGGGCCTCGACCACTGCGCCCAGCCGTAGGTACTCGGGCCGGAAGGCGTGCCCCCACTCCGAGACGCAGTGCGCCTCGTCCACCACGAAGAGGGACGGCTCGGCCGAGCGCAGCCGCTCCAGCGTCTCCTCGCTGGCAAGCTGCTCGGGGGCCAGGAAGATGAATTCGAGGTCGCCCTCCTCCAGCGCCTCCCAAGCGGCTTCCCGGTCGGCGGGGCGCACCGCCGAGTTGATCAGGGCGGCCTGGCCGGGGGCGGCTTCCTCCAGCGCTTCCACCTGATCGCGTTGCAGGGCGATCAGGGGCGAGACGACCACCGTGGGGCCGGGCAGCGAGAGCGCGGCGATCTGGTAGATGGCCGACTTGCCGCTTCCCGTGGGCATGATCGCCAGGGTGTCGTGGCCCTTGAGGACGCTCTGGATCGCCTCCTGCTGGGCGGGGTGCAGGTGGTCGTAGCCGAAGACCTCGCGGGCGAGCCGCTCGGCCCGCTGCATATCCTTGGACGGGCGGCCCCGGCGGGCAGGGGGGGCGGGGGGCGGCCCGGCCACCTCGACGGCCGCGACCGGGCGGGCGTCACGGGGGGGCAGGGCAGGCGGCTCCGGCTCGGGGAGCACGGCGATTTCGGCCGCCACAGGCTCGGGAGTGGGGTCAGGCAGGCGAACCCGGATTCGTTGGGGCATGCGGTGAGCGGTCCTTTCGGGGCCACAGGGAGAGGCCGCCAGACCGGGGTCCGGGGCCGCTCCCGTGACCCACGGAGCAAATGGAGCCCCAGTCTCGTCAGCGGGCGGGCGGGGCCGATGTTGACGACCCCAAGGCCGGTTTAGGGAAATCGTGCGGGGGGCTACGGCGGGGGTGAGGGATACCCATCTGCGTCCAACTCCGGAGCCTTGGAGAGGCGATCAAGCCCGGTTCACTCGGCTGTCCCCCAAGTCTTCGGAAGAGGACCAGTTGACCCGTCTCCCCGAGAGAGGGGCGCTGCGCAGCAGCAAGGTGAGGGGTCTTCCCCTACGCCTGATGGCCTAGCGCCCGCACCAACTGTGGCAGAGGCGGGATTTGCCTGCTACGGTGGGCGCATCACCGAGAGGAGGTGCTGCATATGACCGACAACCCGATTGTCCGCCGGACCGCGACCCAGGGGACTTTCCCCGCCGCCCCCGCCCAATTCGACAGGAGCCGCTTTGCTGCATCTTCCCTCTGGACCCTGGTTTACCCCACCCCCTGATCCTCCGAGGCGCCCATGAAGGGCCGCTTCTACGGCGACGACGCCCCCGGCGAGGAGAGATTCCGCCGTCAGCGCCGTGCCCCCCAGGGCCGCCGCCGCATCGCCGCCCTGACCGCCGAGGGGGAAGACACCCCCGAAGACGACGTGATCGCCCGGCTCAAGGCCCTGGGCCACGTCACCGAAGTGCTTGCCGAACTCAAGAGCGGCAAGGAAGCCACCGCCTACGTCGCCCGTGGGCCGCGCGGCACGCTGCTGCTCAAGCTCTACCGCGACCTTCAGGCCCGCTCCTTCCAGCGCGACGAGGTCTACCGCGCCGGGGTGTATATCCCCGACGCGCGGGCGGCCAAAGCGATGGCAGGCCGCAGCCGCAAGGGCCTGGAGATGCTGCATCAGGGCTGGGTCTGCGCCGAGTACGCCCACCTGTGGCACCTCTGGGAGGCGGGGCTGAGCGTGCCCGAACCGCTGGTCGGCCCCTCGCCCTTTGACTACAGCGCGACCGCCCCCGCCGTCCTGATGCGCCTGATCGGGGAAGAAGACCAGCCCGCCCCCCGCCTGAGCGAGGCCTCCCTGACGCCCGAAGAAGCCCGCAGCGCCTGGGACCAGGCCGTTTCCGGCATGGCGCACATGCTGCGGCTGGGGTATGCCCACGGCGACTACAGCACCTACAACCTCCTGTGGTGGGAGAACACCGTGACGATCATCGACTTTCCGCAATTGACCACCCGCACCAACCCCAATTTCCGCGACCTGCTCGCCCGCGACGCCCAGAGCCTCGCCACCTCCTTCCGGCGCCACGGCGTGCAGGAAAGCGGCGAAGCCACCCTGCGCGAGGTGCAGCGCCGCGCCCTGGGACCCGGCCCGGCGCCGCGCGTGCTGCTGCCCTGAGCGCGGCCCGCCCCCACCCGCTAAGCTGGCCCCATCATGCCGGGCAAGCGGGGAGGGTGGGGCGTCAGGCGGCCGCTGCGGGGGCCGAAGTACCCGGCGCCGCGCGACGCGCACGAAGCGCTCGAGCGGTTGCAGGCGGGCAACCGGCGCTTCCGGGAGAGCCGTCCGCTGCGGCCCCACGGGAGCGTGCGGCGCCGGGAGGGGGTGGCCGCGCAGGGGCAGCACCCCTTTGCCGTGGTGGTGGCCTGCGCCGACTCGCGCGAGGCGCCCGAACTGCTGTTCGACTGCGGGCTGGGTGACCTCTTCGTGGTGCGGACCGCCGGGCACGTCGTGGGCGACACGGCGCTGGGCAGCGTGGAGTTCGCCGCGCTGAACCTGGGCGTGGACCTCGTGGTCGTGCTGGGCCACAGCCACTGCGGCGCGGTGGGGGCCACCCTGGAGGCCGAGGCTTCGGGGCAGGCCGCGCCCGGCCATCTGGGCGCCCTGATCCGGGCGATCTCGCCCGCCGTGACGCTCGCCCGTGGGCGCGGCGGCGACCTGCCCGAGGCCACCCTGCGGGCGCACGTGGAGCTGTCGGCCGCAGCCATCCGCGCGAGCGAGGTGCTGCGGCCCCGGCTGGAGGTGGGCACCCTGCGGGTGGTGGGCGGGCGCTACGACCTCGAGACTGGAGAGGTGGTCTTTTTTGGGGACGAGGCCGCCCCTCTGGCCTCTCCCCTGCCCCCCCAGCCCACCGTCCTCGGCACCCCCGGCCCGCTGGAGACGTGCCTGTACGCCCACGACCTCGACGCGGCCGAGGCCTTTTACTCGGGCGTGCTGGGCCTGAGCCTGTACGGCAAGGCGCCGGGCCGCCACCTCTTCTACCGGCTGTCGGGCGGGATGCTGCTGGTCTTCAACCCCGGCGCCAGCGCCCAACCGGGGCAGGTCCCTGCCCACGCGGGCGCCGAGGGCGGGCACGCCTGCCTGCGGATTGCGCGGGAGGCCACCGAGGCCTGGCACGCCCACCTGACGGCCTGCGGCCTGGAGGTCACCCGGTATGCCTGGGGCACGCGGGGCGAGAGCCTCTACTTTCGGGACCCCGCCGGAAACGTGTTGGAGCTGGCCCCGGCGAGTATCTGGGGACTGGGCGACGGAGGAGAACCATAATCGGGACATGACACGCCCCCTGCGCTTCCTGCTGGCCCTGCTGCCCTTCCTGCTCGCGTCGAGCGCGGCGCGGTCCCGCCGGGAGGAGGCGCCGCGTGAGCGTTAGGCCGCTGCGCTCGGTGCTGTACGTGCCGGGCGACAAGCCCCGCGCCATCGAAAAGGCCCGCACCCTGGGCGCCGACGCCGTGATCCTCGACCTGGAAGACGCCGTCGCGCCCGAGCACAAGGACGCCGCCCGCGAGAATGTGGCCGCCGCGCTGCGGACGCCGTGGCAGGTGCCCGTGCTCGTGCGGGTCAACGGCCTGGGCACCCCCTGGGAATATGCCGACCGCGAGCTGGCGCTGCGGGCTGGGGCGGACGGGCTGGTACTACCCAAGGTGGAAGACGCGGCCACCGTGCGTGACCTGCACCTGCGCGTGCCCCTCTGGGCCATGATCGAGACGCCGCGAGGGGTGCTGCACGCCGCCGAGATCGCCGCCGCTCCCGGCGTGGCGGGCCTGATCGTGGGGGCGAACGACCTCGCGCGGGCGCTGCGGACCCGGCCCGATCCTTCCAGGACGCCGCTCCTGCACGCCCTCTCGGCGGTGGTCCTCGCCGCCCGTGCCCACGGCAAGGTGCCGCTGGACGCCGTCTACAACGACGTGCGCGACCCCCAGGGTTTCGGGCGCGAGTGCGAGCAGGGCCGCACCCTGGGCTTTTCCGGCAAGACCGTCATTCACCCCGGTCAGGTCGAGATCGCCAACCGGACCTTCGGGGTGTCTGAGGTGGAGGTGGCAGCGGCACGGGGCCTGATCGCGGCATGGACCCAGGCCAGGAACGAGGGGCGCAGCGTGGCGACCTACCAGGGTGCCTTGGTCGAGCAGATGCATGTGGACGAGGCCCAGGAGACACTCGCTCTCTGGGAGGCGACGAGGACCGACCAGCCTCTTGCTTAATTATATGCAAGGGGTTTATCCTGATTAAGCCATGCCCTCGTCCCTGACCGACCGCGAACGCGACCTGCTGACCCTGATCCGCGAGGCCCCGCTGAGCACGCCGGAGGAACTGGCCCGGCGGCTGGGCACCTCGCGCGGGGCGGTGAACGTGCATGTCAGCAACCTGATCCGCAAGGGGGCGCTGCTGGGGCGCGGGTACGTGGTGGCCCCGGACGTGGCCCCCTACGTGGTGGTGGTGGGCGGGGCGAACATGGACATCAAGGCCCGGACGCTCGCGCCCGCCGTGCCCGGCACCAGCAACCCTGGCACGGGGACCCAGGCCCCCGGCGGCGTGGCCCGCAACATCGCGGAGAACCTCGCGCGGCTGGGCGTGGACACCCGCCTGATCACGGCGGTGGGCCGCGACCCCCACGGCGACCTGCTGCTGCGCGAGACCGAAGCGGCGGGCGTGGACGTGCGCTCGGTGCTGCGCCTGGACAGCCCGACCGGCACCTACACGGCCGTGCTGGACGACCGGGGCGAACTGCTGATCGCCGTCGCCGCGATGGGGAGCATGGACGCGCTGACCCCCGCCGCGTTGCAGGAGCGCCGGGGGGTGCTGCGCGGCGCCGCCTGGGTCGTCGCGGACGGCAACCTGAGTCCCGAGACGCTGAGCCACCTGCTCTCCCTGTGCACCGAGGCGGGCGTGCCCGTCGTCTTCGAGCCGGTCAGCGAACCCAAGGCCGCGCGGCTGCTTCCGGCACTGGCGTCGGGCCTCACGCCCCACACCGTCACCCCGAATGTCGGGGAACTCGGGGCACTGGTGGGGCGGGCGGTTCCGGACACAGTGGAGGCGCTCCGGGACGCGGCGAACGAACTGCACGCCCGTGGCATCGCCACCGTGTGGGTGCGCCGGGGCGAGCGGGGCAGCTTGCTGTCCACCCCGGAAGGCGTGACCGAACTCCCCGCCCTGTCTGCCGACGTGGCCGACGTGACGGGGGCGGGGGACGCGATGCTCGCCGCCTCCCTCGCCGCGCTGCTGGGCGGGGCCAACCCGGAAGAGGCCGCTCGGCACGGCCACGCCGCCGCCGCCCTCACCGTCGAGAGTCCGCACACTGTCTCCCCCACCCTCACGACCGCCGCCGTGCGCTCGCGCCTCGGGCGCCCGCAGCCCTAAAGCCCCCGCCCCTCACCCCCCAAGGAGTCCCCATGCCCACCTCTGCCCCCCTCCGCCCCGAAGTCGCTGCCCTGACCGACCTTCACCCCGAGGTCGCCGACGCGCTCGCGGGCGGCCAGCCCGTCGTCGCCCTGGAAAGCACCATCATCAGCCACGGGATGCCCTACCCCCAGAACGTCGAGATGGCGCGGGGCGTGGAGGCCGTCGTGCGCGAGCACGGAGCCATTCCCGCCACGGTCGCCGTGCTGGGCGGGCGACTCAAGGTGGGCCTGACGCCGGACGAGTTGGAACTGCTGGCGACCGACAAGAACGTGCAGAAGATCAGCACCCGCGACCTCCCCGTCACGGTGGCGCTCGGGCGGCACGGGGCGACCACGGTGGCGTCCACCATGCGCATCGCTTCGCTGGCGGGCATCCGCGTCTTCGCCACCGGGGGCACGGGCGGCGTTCACCGGGGGGCGGGCGAGACGATGGACATCAGCGCGGACCTCACCGAACTCGCCCGCACTGACGTGTGCGTGGTGAGCGCCGGGGTCAAGAGCATCCTCGACATCGGTCTGACGCTGGAAGTCCTCGAGACCCAGGGCGTGCCCGCGATCACGCTGGGCAGCGAGGAGTTCCCCGCCTTCTACTCGCGCCAGAGCGGCTTCGCCTCCCCGCTCACCGTCGCCTCGGAAGCCGAGGCCGCCCGCGTCCTGCACGCCAAGTGGTCCCTGGGCCTGACGGGCGGCGTGATGCTCGCCAACCCGATTCCCGAAGACGCGGAGATTCCCGCCGGGGAGATCACCCCGCATATCGAGCAGGCACTCGCGGACATGGCCGCGCTGGGCCTGACGGGCAAGGAGACCACGCCCTACCTGCTGGGCCGCATTGTGGAGATCACCGGGGGCCGCAGCCTCGCGGCCAACATCGCGCTGGTGCGGCACAACGCAGCGGTGGCCGCGCGGGTGGCCTCGGCCTACGCGGCGTTGCAGGGGTAATCCCTTCACCTCTCAGGCCGCGCCCGGACCCTTCCCGGCACGGCCTCCCTTGCTGTCCCCCTCTCGGGAACGCGCCGCAATCCGCCCCGGAGGGGGGTGGTACGCTCGGAGGCGGTATGGACGCATATGACGTGTTGGTGATTGGCGGTGGCCCCGCCGGGTACGTGGCGGCGATCCGGGCCGCGCAGCTCGGCTTCCGGGTGGCCTGCGTGGACGCCTTCGAGCGCGGCGGCAAGGCTTCCCTGGGCGGCACCTGCCTCAACGTGGGCTGCATTCCCAGCAAGGCGATGCTGGACTCCAGCGAACGCTTCGAGATGATTCAGCACGACGCCGCCGAACACGGCATCCAGGTGGACGGCGCCCGCGTGGACCTCCAGGTGATGCTGGGCCGCAAGGAAGGCGTCGTGGACAAGCTGACGGGGGGCATCGCCTACCTCTTCAAGAAGAACAAGGTGACCTCCTTCCACGGCCTGGGCCGACTGGTCCGCCAGGACGAGGGAGGCTGGGTCGTGGACGCCGCCGGGACTGAGGTCGTCGCCCGGCACGTCATCGTGGCGACGGGCAGCAGCCCCCGCGAACTGCCGCTGGCCCCTTTTGGCGGGCACGTGGTGGAAAACAGCGGGGCGCTCGCCTTTGAGCAGGTACCCGGCAAGCTCGGCATCATCGGCGCGGGCGTGATCGGCGTGGAACTCGGCAGCGTGTGGCGCCGCCTGGGGGCGCAGGTGACCATCCTGGAGGCCCTCCCCGGCTTCCTGATGGCCGCCGACGAGGCCGTGAGCCGCGAGGCCCTCAAGCAGTTCCAGAAGCAGGGCCTGGAGTTCCACTTCGGCGTGAACATCAGCGCGGTGGAGCAGGATGACTCCGGCGTGACCGTCACCTACACCGAAAAGGAGCAGGAGGTCACCGCCCGCTTCGACAAGCTGATCGTGTCCATCGGCCGCGTGCCCCACACGGCGGGCCTGGGAGCCGAGGCAGTGGGGCTGGAACTCGACGAGCGCGGCTTCGTGAAGGTGGACGGCCACTACCGCACCAACCTGCCTGGCGTGTACGCCGTCGGGGACGTGATCGGCGGCGCGATGCTGGCCCACAAGGCGGAGGAGGAGGGCGTGGCCCTCGCCGAGATGCTCGCCGGGCAGGCCGGGCACGTCAACTACGACGTGATTCCCTGGGTGATCTACACCTCGCCCGAGATCGCCTGGGCGGGCCTGACCGAGAAGCAGGCCAAGGAGAAGGGCCACCGCGTCAAGGCCGGGCAGTTCCCCTTCAGCGCCAACGGCCGGGCGCTGGGGCACGGTGACCCGCGCGGCTTCGTGAAGGTCGTGGCCGACGCCGACACCGACAAGATTCTGGGCGTCCACATGGTCGGCCCCAACGTCTCCGAGCTGATCGGGGAGACGGTCGCCATCATGGAATTCGGCGGCAGCGCCGAGGACCTCGCCCGCACCGTGCACGCCCACCCCACCCTCTCCGAAGTGGTCAAGGAGGCCGCACTGGCCGCCGACAAACGCGCCCTGCACATGTGAGGCACCTGGGGGCGCGGTCCCAGGCCACGTCCCCTGTTGACGAATGTGCGGCTGACCGGTATTCTTCCGTGCGTGCCGGAAACGGCGCCCCTTGAAAGGCAGTCAGCGGAGGCCCTGCGCCAAAGCAAACTGAAGTGGTGTGGCCCCATCGTCTAACGGTTAGGACACTACCCTTTCAAGGTAGCGATACGGGTTCGAATCCCGTTGGGGTCACCACGACCAGAAGCTCCCGCCTCCCGGTGGGGGTTTTTGTTTGGTCGGCTGTGGCCCCGCTGGGCGGGCATTCCTGCACCTTTCCTCAAGTCGCGCGGCTGGGGCGCGTGGAATGATGCGGGCAATGAAAGCGATTATCCCCGCCGCTGGCCTGGGCACCCGCCTGCGTCCCCTCACCTACACCCGCCCCAAGCCGGTGCTGCCTGTGGCGGGGGCACCCATCATCGTGCACGCGCTGCGGACCCTGCTGGCCGCTGGCATCTCCGAGGTCGGCATCATCGTCTCGGACGCCACCCGCACCGAGATCGAGCAGACGCTGGAGCAGGCCCCCGGCGCCCACGTCACCCTGATCGACCAGCACGAGCAGCTCGGGCTGGGGCACGCCGTCCTGACGGCCCGTGAGTGGGTGGGGGGGGACAATTTTTGCGTCTACCTGGGCGACAACCTCTTCGAACACGGGGTGCGGCCCTTTATCGAGCGCTTCGAGGCCGAGCGTCCGGCGGCCGTGATCGCCCTCGTGGAGGTGGCCGACCCCACCGCCTTCGGGGTGGCCGAACTCGACGGCGACCGCATCACCCGGCTGGTCGAGAAACCCAAGAACCCGCCCAGCAACATGGCGGTGGCGGGGCTGTACTGCTTTACGCCGCAGGTGTTCGGGGTGCTCGACGGGATGCCCCCCTCGGCGCGTGGGGAGTACGAGATCACCGACGCCATTCAGGGGCTGATCGAGCGCGGCGAGCGGGTGCTGGGCCAGCGGGTGGAGGGCTGGTGGAAGGACACCGGCCGTCCCGCCGACCTGCTGGACGCCAACCGCCTGCTGCTCGAGCAGATCACCGCCGACGTGCAGGGCGAGGTCGAGGAGTCGCGCCTCACGGGCCGGGTCATCGTGCCCGCCTCCGCGCGGGTGGTCCGCAGCAAGATCGTGGGGCCGGTGCTGCTGGGCGAGGGCGTGGTCGTGGAGGACGCGTACATCGGCCCCTTCACCAGCGTGGGGCCGGGCAGCGTGATTCAGCGGGCCGAGGTCGAGCACAGCGTGGTGGACGCCGAAGCCCGCATCGAGAACGTCAATACCCGGCTTCAGGACTGCCTGATCGGGGTGCGGGCGCAGGTGCGCGGCGGTCGCACGGTGCCCAGCACCCACAAGCTGACCCTGTCGGACGCCAGCATCGTCGAACTGGCCTGAACCGAGGCCCCGGCCTCTTTGCCCGGCCCCCGCCTCCGGACCGTGCCCACAGCGCGGTCGCCGGGGCGGGGGCCGCCCTATGATGGGCGGATGACCGACACGCCCCGCATCCACCTGGGAACCGCCCTGCGGCGCGACACCGACGCGCACGCCGAGGGCACCTTCGATCACCTCACCTACGAGCAGGGCGGCGAGGAGCAGCGCCTGACCTTTGCCGAACCCGCCGCCTACGAGGTCGACGTCAACCCGCTGGGAGGCAACGAGCTGTACCTGCAGGGCGAGTTCTCGCCCACCCTGGTCATGGAGTGCGCCCGCTGCCTGCGTGACGTGCCCGTGCCGCTGGAACTGCGGCTGGGCACCCTGATGCGCTACGACCCGGCCGTGACCACCGCCCGCCTGGAAGAAGCCGAGAGCGGCGAGGACGTGCTCGTCTTCGGGGATCCTGAACTCGACCTCAGCGCTTACCTCGCGGAGACGGCGCTGCTGGCGGCCCCGCTGAGCGTGCTGCACGCGCCCGACTGCCTGGGGCTGTGTCAGGTGTGCGGCCACGACCTCAACGAAGGGCCGTGCGAACACAGCGCCCGCGTGCCGGTCGAAGAGATTGACGACCTGCTGGGCATCCCGGAAGGCACCGTGCACGCCAAGCAAAACCCCTTCGCTGGGCTGCGCGACCTGAAGCTGCCGGAAGGCGAAGAGTGACCCAGGAGGCCCCCAGCCTCACCCACTTCCGGGACGGCGAGCCGCGCATGGTGGACGTGAGCGCCAAGGTCGCCACCGCCCGCAGCGCGACCGCCGAGGGCTGGGTGCGCCTCCCGCCCGAGGCCCGCGCGGCGCTCGAGGCGGGCCGCACCCCCAAGGGCGATCCCCTCACGGTGGCGCGGCTCGCCGGGCTGGCGGGCAGCAAGCGCACCGCCGACCTCGTGCTGCTGTGCCACCCCATCCCCGTGACCGGGGCGGAGGTGACGGTCACCCTGGAGCCGGAGGGCGTGCGCGTCGTGGCGACGGTCCGCACCACCGCCCCGACCGGCGTGGAGATGGAGGCCCTGACCGCCGTGACGGTGGCGGCCCTGAACGTCTACGACATGCTCAAGGCGAGCAGCAAGGCCCTGACCATCGAGGGGGTGCGGCTGCTCCACAAGACCGGGGGCAAGAGCGGCGACTACCGCGCCCCAGGGGCGGGAACCGAAGCGGCGCCGCGCACGTAACAGAAGCGTATGGGGACGGCAGAGCGCAGCGAATGGCTGAGGCTGCTGCGCCGCGAGGCCGACGGTGAACTCACCGGGGCCGAGCGGGCGCAGCTCGCCGCCCTGTCGCATGACGCCGGGTTCGGGCGCCTGCGGGCGGACCTGACCCGCGCCGAGCACCTGCTGCGGACCCTGGAGCCGCCCCGGCCTGCCCGGTCCCTGGCCCCCGAGGTCGCCTCGGAGATCGCCTGGAGCGCCCACCTGACGGCCGCCGCGCCGCCCCGATTGCCCCATCCGGTTGCCGCCGAGGTCGCGCGGGAGGTGAGGCTCGCGGCCTGCCTGGACACCCTTCCGCCCCCTGCGAGGTCGGTGGCTCCCGCCGTGGCGAGCGAGGTCGCCTGGAGCGCGGCGCTGCACTCTCCCCCCGGCGCCCCTTCCCTGCCCGGCTCGCTGGCCGCCGCCGTGACCGCCCGCATCGGCGCGGACGCGCGGGGGTCGGTGCCTGCCCCGTCCCTCCCCCGGCCCCACAACCCCGCTCCCACCCTGCTGGTCGGGGGCCTGCTGGTGGGCCTGACGCTGCTGGGCCTCACCGAGGCGTGGCCGGGCCTCGCGGCGGGCGCCGAGGTGCTTCAGGCCCTCGTTGCGGGTCTCTCGCCGCTGGTCGGGCTGGGGCTGGGGCTGCTGCTGCTGGTCAGCGCCCTGGTCGTCTGGAAACCCACCCCGGCGGTGCAGCGGCTGGGCGTGGGCGGCTTCATGCTGTCGGCGGCGCTGACCCTGCCGCCGCTCTATCAGGCCGCGCAGCACAGCGGCGTCACCCTGGGGCAGACCCGGACCGTGGGGGGGCCGGTCGCGGGCAACGTGATCGTGGTGGGGGGCGACGTGCGGCTGCTGCCCGGCGCACGGGTGGGCGGCGAGGTCGTGACCCTCTTCGGGGACGTGCAGCGCGCGCCCGGGGCCGAGGTCCGGGGTCAGGTTCACGCCCTGCTGGGCCGGGCACCGGGCGACGCGACGGCGCAGCAGACCCCGCCCCGACCGGCCTGGGGCTGGCGACCGCCTCGGCCTTCCGGCCGCTGCTGGGCTGGCTGGGCGGCGCGGCCTGGGGTCCCATATTTCTGACGCTGACGGCGGGTGCTCTGGGCCTGCTGTTCGTCACGGGCGCCGCGCCCCTGCTGGCCCGGCGGCAGCGGCACGCCCCGCTGCGGACCCTGGCCCTGGGCGTGCTGGCCCTCGCCACCCTGATCGGCCCGGCCCTCGCGCTGGCGCTGAGCGGGCTGCTGGTGCCGGGGCTGTTTGCCAGCGCAGCGGCCTTCTTGCTCATCGCCACGGGCCTCAGCGTCAGCGCCTACGACGCGGGGCGCGTGGTGGCCTGCCGCCTGCAGCTTCCCCGGCCCGACGCCGTGGGGAGTCTGCTGGGCCTGGGCATGGTCGCGCTTTGCCTCGCCGTGCCCCCGCTGGCCCTGGTGGTGGCCCTGGTCGGCGGGGCCTGGGGCGCCGGAACCCTGCTGCTCACGCGGGGCGGCGCGGACGCCGGACGCAGCCTGGCCGCCTGACGCTCACGCCAAGAAGGGGCCGGGAAGCATCACGCTTCCGGCCCCGCATTGACCCACCGGGCCTTTAGCCCAGGATTCGCTTGAGATGCAGGTAGATCTCGTACCAGTCGCCCTTGTCGCGGGGCCGCTTGCCGCGCAACTCAATGCGCGACAGGGTCCGGATCCAGTCGGGCGTGAGCTGTGCCCCCAGGGTGGGGTCAGCCACCAGATCGGCCAGGCCCTTGGGCAGCGCTCCCTCGGTAGAGTCGCCGTAGAACTCGACGCCTTCGAGCAGGTCGTGGACCGTGATGGTGTAGGCGCCCGCCAGCGTCTGGAGGGTTTCCAGGCTGGGATTGGTGCGGCCCCGCTCGAGGTCGCTGAGGTAGGGCACGCTGATTCCCGCGCTCTCGGCGACGTCCTTGAGCCGCAGCCCGCGTTCGCTGCGCAGTTCGCGGAGCCGTTCATGCAGTTTCATCATTCACCTCCTTGGCTGCGGCGGCGCACCTCCCGGTTCGGGCGGCGGTCGCCTGGGACGCCCCACCCTCTTGGCAGGCGAGTTGCCTGTGGGCAGAACTGGACGTTCCCGCTCGGAGTGTAACACCACCCCCCGGTACGGTCAATACAGAATAAAGGCACGCTCTTCTTGCCTCTGCCGAGGCGGCCTGCTAGCATCAGGGCCACTGCTCCGCCCTCATTCCCGCCCCGTCCCGGCCGCCGGTTCCGCCCCAGGAGGGCCTCATGCGCGCATTCGACATCATCGCGGCGAGCCTTCGCAGCGGTCACGCCCACCCCACCACCGTGCTGAATACCCTGATCGAAGCCGAGAACGAGGGGGGGCTGGGGGCCATCCGGCAGATCGAGCGGCACCTCAGCGTCGGGCTGCGTGCCCTGCAAGACCGCCAGCATCCCCAGAGTCCGCTGGCCCAGGCCTGGCTGAACGCCACCCGCGCCTACCTCGTGACCCAGGCCGAACGCAGACACGCGGTCTGAACCCCACCCCCAGAGCTTTATCCGCCCCCGGCCGTTCGGCCCAGGGGCGCTCGCTGTGGCGCGGACCTACTGCCAGCGCTCCCGGTCCTCGGGCGCCTCACCCAGCAGCAGGGGCCGCACCTCCCCGACGAGATACAGGCTGCCGCACACGACTGCCGTCTCCCCTTCCGGCAGCAGGGCAAGGGCCTGCCGGGGCGAGTCTGCCAGTCGCGTGGGCAGGCCCGCAAAGTGGGGCACCAGTTCCTCCGGGGAGAGCGCCCGTGGGCTGAGGTGGGCACGGGTGAGGATCACCTCCGAGGCGACCTCCCGCAGCGCCGAAGCCACCCCGGCCACGTCCTTGCCGGACGCTGCCCCGAAGACCAGTGGCAGCGGTCCGGCCCCCAGGCCACGCAACGCCGCCGCGAGGGCCTGTGCCCCCGCCGGGTTGTGTGCCCCGTCAAGGAGGACCCGCCCACCCCGCCACGGCAGCGCCTCCAGCCGTCCGGGCCAGACCACTCCGGCGGCCCCAGCCCGAAGGGCGGACTCACCCACCCCCAGCCGCCAGGCTGCCGCCGCCGCGAGCGCCGCGTTCTGGGCACCGTGTTCGCCCAGCAGCGGCGTCTGAAAGTCGAGGGAGACGCCGGGCAGGTCGGCCCGCAGGTCCCACCCGTCCCAGCCCCGGGACTGGGCCTCCAGCCGGACCTCGCGTCCCAGCGCCCAGAGGTCCGCCCCCTGGGCCTCCAGCCGGGGCCACAGCGCCGGGTCCACCCCGGTGACGGCCGGGCGCCCGGCCCGCAGAATGCCCGCCTTCTCCCCCGCAATGGCGTCCAGGGTCGCTCCCAGAATCTCGGTGTGGTCGAGCGCCACCGTCGTGATCACGCTGAGGTCCGGGTCCAGGGCATTCGTGGCGTCCAGCCGCCCCCCCAGCCCCACCTCCATCACGGCAACCTCCACCCCGGCTTCCGCGAACAGCAGGCCGCCCAGGGCCGTCACGACCTCGAAAAACGAAGCGTCCACCGCCTCGGCGTGGGGGCGCACCCGGCGCAGGGCAGCCTCGACCTGCTCGGCAGGACACTCCCGCCCATCCACCACGAATCGCTCCGCGAACCGGGTGAGGTGCGGACTGGTGAACAGTCCCGCGCGGCTTCCCGAGGCCGTCAGCATCGCGGCGAGGGTCGCCGCCGTGCTGCCCTTGCCGTTGGTCCCCCCGACCAGCACGCTCCGAAAGGTCCGCTGAGGCTCGCCCAGCCGGGTCAGCAGCGCCCGCACCCGGTCCAGGCCAGGATGAACCCCAGAACGCTGCCGGGCGAACAGCCAGTCCAGATCCGTCATGCCCGCAGCATAGGGCGGCGGGGCGGGACAGCTCAGCCCTGCGGGGTGAAGTAGGCCTCCAGGGCAGGCACGATCTGCTTCTTGCGGCTGATGCGGCTCCCCAGATCGGCACGGCCTTCCCGCGTCTGGGTGCCGAAGACCTCCCGCAGTACCTTTTCCTCGGTGGCCGAGAGCACCAGCGTGGTGTTGTGTTCGCGCAGGATGTCCACCACCGAAAGCAGCACGCCGTTGAGCCCATCCTCCGCCCGCGCCTGATCCATCGCCTCCAGCAGCTCGGCCTGGCGGCCCAGCACGTAGCCGGGGTTGGTGGTCTCGATCACCCCGAGGCCCCAGGTCTGCAGGCTCTGGGGCTGGGCCGGGTCCCCGAACGGAAAGACCTTGTAATCCATCCGCAGCAGGGTGTCGGCAGGCGTATCACCCAGGTCGCTCTTGGCCGCGAACATCGCCAGGGCGTAGGCTTCCACGTCCGCGATTCCCGCGATCGGTGCCAGGAACTCCACGGCCTCCCGGTCGCGCCCCGTGGTCGTGGGGCTGCGGAAGTGCAGCGTGTCGCTGAGGATGGCGCTGAGCATCAGCCGCGCGTCGACCGGCTCGACGGTCAGTCCCGCCTCGCGGTGCAGCGCCAGCAGGATGGTCGCCGTGCAGCCCACCGGTTCAAAGCGCAGGTAGGCGGGCTGCGCGGTTGTCAGGTCTCCCAGCTTGTGATGGTCCACCACCCGCGTGACTGTCAGCTCACCCAGGTTGGCAACCGACTGGGCGCTCTCGTTATGGTCGACGAGAGCCACCGCCGTCCCCGCCGGGAGGTCCGGCAACAGCTCGGGGGCGTCCACGCCCGCCTCCCGCAATACATAGGGCGTCTCGAAATTCAAGTCCCCCAAGCGGTACGCCCGCGCCTCGGTGCCCTGCCGGGTCAGCAGCCGGGCATAGACGAGGGCGGAAGCGATGGCGTCCGTATCGGGGTTGGTATGTCCAAACACAGGCAACATGCCGCAATTCTAGAGGCCCCCACAACAAAAAAGGACCCCGAAGGGTCCCCTGTCCTGCGTGAGCAGGTTTAGAAGTTGAAGTTGTAGCTGACGCGGAAGCCCTGGGCGACCGACTCGTTGTTCGTCAGCAGGTTGGTGTAGCGGAAGATGCCGTAGTTGGCATTCAGGCCGCTGAAGCCCACCTGTGCGTACAGACCATCAACCTTGCCACTCTGTGCACCACGGTCGTTGTAGATACGGTTGGACGCAGCGCTGAACGCGTCCGCCGAGGCGAAACGGTTGCCGATATCTGCCTGGGCCACGTTGAAGCCTTGGTAGTACGAGTAGCCGATGCGGGCCGAGGTGTTGGGCGACAGCAGCTGGTTGAATGCCACGCCAACCTGACCAAAGAGTTCGGTGGTCGAGGCATCGTTCACTCCGAAGTCCGTCCCACCGTTGGTGATTCGGTTGACCACGTTCGCGTACAGACTGGGCTGGAGGGGCAGGCCCGTCAGGGTTGCCGTGCTCAGCTTGATGCCGTACTTGATAGTGTTTTCGGTGTCGTCGACATCGTCCACGATGTTGCGGTCGCTGACGAGGTTGTAGCGCACCAGCGGCTGCAGGGTAATGCCTGCCACAGTGGCCGAGTAGTCCGCGTAGGCATAGAACTCGTTGATGGGATCGGCGGTGTAGTACGCGTTGCCCACTGTGAAGTTCAGGTTGCGAACCAGAGCATTCTGGGCCGAACCGTCGTGGCTGAGTTCAGCGCCGACGGTGCTTGTCATTGCGAACGGAACTCCTGCAATGCCCATGCCCGCATTGCCAGCGGTAGCGTAGTCGACGTCACGGCCGTTGTCCGCCACACCATTCACCGTGAGGTTGTTGTAGAAGCCGACCAGTTCCAGCGCGCCCAGCTTGGCCCCCGCCTTCACACCGAAGCCGGTGACGCGGTCAGTCCCGTCGTACTCGGTGTAGGTGTCGCCGTAGGCACCCAGCGCCACGGGACCAACGTTCGTGCCCAGCGCTGCACCGAAGCCAGTCTGGTTAGGATCGTAAGGCATGGAGTCGCTGACCATCATGCCCGCGTTGACCCCGGCATTAATGGGGTAGCTGGTGTCAATGGCGAAGGCTGGATCGATTGTGCGGAAGTTCGCACCGAACTTGACGATCCCCAGATCGGCCCGCGCCTCCGTATAGAACGCCTTGTCGCCGTTCTGGAAGTAACCGCCAGCATTGCCAGCCAGGAAGCTGTTCTCCAGGGTATTGGGAGCGCTGATGACGCCTTCACCCTTCAGGTTGACCACACCCACACGGGCACTGTAATCGATTCCAAAAGCTGTCCGGCTGCCCTGAGCGTACGAGACGCCCACGGTGCTGTCGGTGGTCGGCTTCACGGAAGCACGGACGCCGTAGTAGTTCACGGCAGGAACGGGAACGGGAGCAGTCGCTCCGTTCGCACCTGTCACAGCCGGGCTGGCGGTGTTGCCGGTCACGACCGTGATGGTGGGACGGAAAGGAAGCGTAGT
>NZ_CP026516.1:2420000-2647500 GCF_002953415.1 Deinococcus sp. NW-56
TTCAACGGCCGTGTCCGGGACGAGTGTCTGAATCTGCACTGGTTCCAAAGCTTGGATCAGGCACGCCTGATCCTCTCTGCCTGGCGCCAGGACTACAACGCCGTCAGGCCGCATACCTCGCTCGGTGGACGGACCCCGAACGAATTCGCCCGCCTCGAACAGGCGGGCTGAGGTACGCTGACTTTTGCAAATCGGCTGGTACCGCAATTGGGGCACCCTCACCAGAATCTCCAGCAAAATCCTTCGACCTTCCGCTGTGGGCACATCCAGCCCCCAGTCATCCAGAATCAGGACGTTCACCCTGGCGATGCTCGCCAGGAGCTTCAGATACCGTCCATCCCCTTTCGCCAGGGTCAGTTCCTGCAACAGTCGCCCGGTTTGCGCATACAACGCCGTGAAGCCCTGACGGCAAGCCTGGTGCGCCAGGGCACACCCGATGAACGTCTTCCCGACGCCCGTGGGGCCGGTGATGATGACCCCCCTTTTTTCGGCGAGCCACTGACCCTGGGCCAGTGAACGCAGCAACCGGGCATCCAGCCCCCTCGGGTGTTTCACATCCACCTCTTCCAGGCTCGCATTGACCTTCAAACGCGCCGCCGTCAGGCGGCGCTGCAAGCCCCGGGTATCCCGGCAGGCCCGCTCACGGTCGACCAGCAAGGTGAGTCGTTCCTCGAAGCTCAGCTCGCGGAGACCAGGTTGTTCCTGTTGTTCTTGCAAAGCGAGCGCCATGCCATCGAGCTTCAGGGCGCGCAACTGTTGAATCACCGGATGGGGCAACATGTCAACCTCAATTCAGGGTGCGCTCGGCACCCGGTTCGTCGATCTCTGCGAAGTACCCAGGACCACGCAGATTGCTGTGGTCGGCTACAGGGAGTGCGGTGGGGGCATCGGGGAGTGGCGCTTCGTCCAGACGGTGCTTCAGGATGGATTTCACGCTCTGCAAGCTGTGCGCTTGCAGAGCCAACGCCCGCCGACAGGCCGCTTCCAGCCGCTCCCCGTACTCGCGGTGCAGGCGAAGCAGACCCGTCACGACGCGCTTTCTCTGTTCAGGATGTTGATCTCCGTCGAAGATGGCGCGCACCAGGGTCGTCGTGGCCTCCCCAATCTGCTGAGCCTGACCCAGGAGTTGGTCCGGACCCACCTCTCGGTAGTACCGGTGGTGGGCGGGCATGTGGTCCGGCACCGTGGTCTGTTGCCGGGCCGACGTCAGCGCGTCGGGGACCCGGTGATGAACCGCGATCCGTACGCCTGAACGGTAGATCTCGATCAACCGCGCGGTGAGTCGCAGATCCACCCGGGTCTTGACGTGGTGATGGGGCACGCTGTACGCGTGCCCCTGGACGACGACGTGGTAGTCCAGACCGACCGTGGCGTGCTTCCACTCGGCCACCTCGAAGGGCTGGGCGGGCAAGGGGCGCAGCAGGGGTTGATCCAGGGTTTCGAACTCACTGCGGCGACTGCCTGGCCTCTTCTGAAAGGGTTGCCCATTGAGGGTGTTCAGCAGTTCCCAGACCGCTTCGTTCGCCTCGGACAGGCTGAAGAACACCCGGTCGCGCAGCGGGGCGAGAATGCGGCGTTCCACGATCTGCACGTGCACTTCCACCAGGGCCTTGTCTTTGGGTTTGCGGACCCGGGCAGGGATGACGGCGACGTCGTAGTGCTGTGCGAATTCCTGATAGGTGCGGTTCAGCTCGGGTTCGTAGCGGCTGGCGTGGGTCACGCCAGCCTTGAGGTTGTCCGGGACGATGATCTCGGGCACTCCACCGAAGAAGTCCAGCGCCCGGACATGCGACGCGATCCAATCGTGAATGCCCTGGGTTCGGGTCACTTCGGCGTAGGTGTAGTCGCTGGCACCCAGGGTGGCCACGAACACCTGGCCAGCCTGGACGACCCCATTCCTCGGGTCGGTCAAGGGCAACGTCAGTCCGGCGTAGTCGACGAAGAGCTTCTCACCTGCCCGGTGGGTCTGGCGCATGGTCAGGCCCGTTGTGGCCTTCCACTTCCGGTAATTCTCGTTGAAGGTTGCGTATTGCCAGCCGTCCGGATGGTGCCGACGGTACTCTTCCCACAGCAGTTGACGAGTGACGCCTTTGCGCCGCAGTTCCCGGTCAATGGCGGCCCAGTCGGGCTGGTGGGTGACACTGACGGCAGCCTGCTCACGGGTACGAAAGAGCAGCACTTCGAGCTGGACATCGTCCAGCTCTGGGGGGAGAGGCCAGCTCAGCCCCGCTTGCTGAGCGCGTGCGACGTAATCCTGCACGGTGCTGCGGGCGAGTTGGACGCTTTGTCCAATGAGGCGGTCACTGAGCTTCAGTTCCAGTTTCAACCGCAAGACTTCCCTGATTTTTCGCATGGACGCTCGCTTTCTGGTCATCCTGCAAGGATGACCAGGGGAGTCTCGTCCGCGACCGGAGGGTGCCGGAATCAACCAGCGCAGGGTGCCGGATTAGACCAGCGGAAGGTGCCGGATAACTCCAGCGACCCCCGCCGGATTACGCCAGCGTACGCAAAGCCTCAGAAAAGAGCGTGCTAGCCTCGGTTCATGCGGGTACATGTGGTGTTTCTGGCACGCCTGAAGCGGGAGGCTGGACTGGAGACCGCCAGCTTGGAGGTGCCCGACGGGTCGACCGTGCGTGACCTCGCGGCGTTGGTCGAGCAGAGCCACGGCCTGAGCCTGCGCGGCTGCATGGTGGCCGTCAATGAGACCTATGCCCGGCCCGAGCAGTCCCTGTCCGCTGGAGACGAGGTGGCCTTCTTGCCTCCCGTGGCCGGAGGCGCGGCACCTGAAGCCGAGACGCGCTGCGAGGTTCGGGACGCGCCCCTGCTGCTGGCGGAGGCCGAGCCGTTCCTGATCCGGCCCCAGTACGGAGCGCAGGCCTACTTCGTGGGGACGGTCCGCTCGCCCAACCGGGGTAAGGCTGTCGACTTCATCGACTACGAGGCGTATGCCCCAATGGCTGTGCGGGTCATGGAGGAAGCGGCACACCGGGCACGCGAGCAGCATGGAGAGTTGCGTGTGCTGATTCAGCACCGGACGGGGCGTCTGCGGCCGGGCGAGGCCAGCATCCTGATCGGGGTCGCCAGCGCTCACCGCCGCGCGGCGCTCGAAGCCTGCGATTTCCTGATCGAGTTCCTCAAGGCCCACCTGCCCGTCTGGAAGCACGAGGCGGACGAGCAGGGTGCCCACTGGGTCGACGGCCAGAGCGAGCATCCCACCCTGTAGGGGTCAAGGAACCTGGGGATTGTCGCGGGCATGGGCCTCGAAGTGCCGGTAGTAGCGGCCCGCGAGCAGAGCCATCAGGCACAGGGCGGCGGCCAGGGCCAGCAACTGCGGCCAGCCCGCCGCGCCGGTCAGCAGACCGTTGAACACGAAGTGCAGCGCGACGCTCAGGAGCAACCCCCGCGAACGCCACCAGCGTCCCCCCCGCAGGTGCCGTCCCCCCAGCGCGTAGCCCTGCGGCGCACTGAAGAGGGCATGCACCAGGGTGGTCAGTGGCGCGTGCCAGGCGAGGGCGGAGGTTCCGAAGCCCAGGGAATAGGTCACGTTCTCCACGAAAGCGAAGCCCAGGGCAGCGGTGACCGCATAGACCAGACCGTCCATCGGTTCGTCGAACTCGTGTTCGGTGGTGGCCGTGATGGCGGCCAGGAACTTGCTGCCTTCCTCGACCGTGGCGGTGAGAAGCAGAGCGAGCAACGGCGTCAGAATGCCCAGGCCCGTGGGCAGATGCTCGAAGGTGCCACCGAACGCCGCCGAGACCCCCCAGGCCACCATGCCCCAGCCGAAGGTCCGGGCCAGCAGCCACGCGGGTTCCGGATGACGGTCGCGCCGCACGAAAAACCACAACCAGCCCGCCGACAGAACCAGCGAGATCAGGAGGGGCCAGAACAGGGGCATGGGGCACTCGGCCGGGAGCCAGGCCTGACCCTAGGCCCGCGCCAGCCGCTGGGCCGCCGCCTGCAGGGGTTGATGGGCCAGGTGGGTCAGGGCGAGGGCCAGGGCGTCCGCCGCGTGGTTGTTGAACAGCTCGCGCACCCCCAGGGTCGCCTTGACCATGTAGATGACCTGGTCCTTGTCGGCGCGGCCCGTACCCACGACCGAGCGCTTGACCTGCATGGGGCCATAGGCGTGGATGGGCACTCCCGCCTGGGCGCAGGCGAGTTGCACCACCCCGAAGGCCTGCCCCACCTTGAAGGCCACGTCCGCCTGACGGCGCAGAATCTGGTCTTCGATGGCGACGGCGTCGGGCTGGTATTCGGCCAGCAGGCGAGACACCTCGCCGTGCAGGTACTGCAACCGGCGGGGCATCAGCCAGGCGCTCTCGGTGGTCAAGCAGACATGGTAGAGGTGACGGGCCTTACGCACGTCCCCCTCCACCAGCCCCAGCCCCAGATTCGCCAGTCCAGGGTCCACCCCAAGCACGATCATGGCCGCAGGATAGGACAAAAGGAAACCGCAGCGCGTCCGGACTCGCCCCACAACGGCGCAGGCCACCCAGGGAGGTCCGGGTGGCCCGCTGAGAGAACCTGCGTTACCGGGTGCCGCAGCCCCCGCTGCCCTCGCCGTCGGGCGACTGGGCGCCGTCGGTGCGGAAGGAATGGCCGCAGCCGCAGTTGCTGGTGGCATTGGGGTTATGCACGGTGAAGCCGCCGCCCATCATGTTCTCGACGAAGTCCACCTCGCTGCCCCGCAGCAACGGAAGGCTCATGCGGTCCACGAGCAGCTTGACGCCCCGGTCGACCACGATGGTGTCGCCATCAAGCTCACGGTCGTCAATCGCCATGCCGTACTGATAACCGCTGCACCCACCGCTCTTGATAAAGACCCGGACGCCCGCGTTGTCCTTGCCGCTCTGGGCCAGGATGGCCAGGGCCTTTTGGGCACCGAACTCGCTGATGCGAATGTCCTGGGTCGGCAGGAGGCTGCCGGATTCGGGAAAAGAGGTCGCCGTCATGGGTGAAGCGTAACACCATTGGAACAAGAAAAAGGTGTCGCGTCGGCAAATTAGCCGGGCCTCCCCACGCCCGTGCGCCCCCATCAGCGCTTACATTCCTTGAGCGCCCTTCTGTTAAGCTGATTCCATGACGAACCCTTACGCCGAGTGGTTCGAGCAACTGCGGGCGGAGTACGGCGACCAGCTTCAGGCCATGCCGCTGCCCGACGGGTTGCCCGAGCATCTGCACACCCTGATCCAGAGCGGGGACGAGGAAGCCATCCAGTTCATGATCAAGCTGGCCTGGCAGTTCGGCGCTCAGGTGGGCTACGCGGCGGGCGCCCGCCAGCAGGGCGGCGAGACGCCCCCCACCCGGCCTCCCCGCGTTCAGGCCTGAACATCTCCTGCATACCCCGAGACGCCGAAGGCCCGGCGTCTTTTTTTATAGCCTCGCTGGCGACAAATCAGTTTGCTCGCGAGCGCGGACGGCTCCAGCACCCGATCTCCGGCTCAGCGGGAATCAGGCCACGGGCCGCGAGTTCCTCCAACACGACTAAAGCGAAGGACTGAAGTGCCTCGGCATCGGCCCGCTCTAGGCTGGCTCTTTCTAGCCCGAGCTGCCGGGCTTGCCGGGCCAGCCAGCGGTCCAGGGGGTCGTCGACGGGGGGCATCCTGGCGCACGATAAAGCAAACCGCCCCGGCGCGGGGCCAGGGCGGGGGCGAGAAGAGTCAGACTCAGTCGTCGGCGTGGGCCGCGTGGACGGTGCGGTCGCGCTCGTCGGCCTCGCGCAGGGCACGGATACCGCGCACAACGGCCTGCACGAAGAAGTACGAGAGCGCCGGAACGAGGAAGGTGGCGATCCACAGCACCGTGTTGGCGTTCTCGGTGGTCAGGATGCCGGAGCTGATCAGCTCGGGCTTGTACCCCGCCACCGACCACACGGCCAGCAGCATCATGAAGGCCACGCCGATCCCCAGCCGCACCGGATGGTTGGTGGGGTTTTCCGCGTAGTAGAGGTTTTCCTTGCTGCGGTCGAGCATGGGCACCGCGAACATCGCGCCCAGGGTCAGGGTCGGCAGCAGGATCGCGCCCACGAACTCGGAGTTGATGTTGCCGCCCAGGAGATTGAACTCGAAGCCGGGGATGATCGCCAGCACGCCGAAGACCCACAGCAGGTACCAGTCAGGCTTGATGTTGTCGATCGGCGTGGTGCTGGGCGGGCCGAAGTGCTCGACCGGGTGCACCGGGATAAAGGCGCTGAACAGCACGATGATGCCCGCGAACAGCAGCGTCAGCATCAGCATGATGGGGGTCTGCTGGGTCATCAGCGGCACGCCCACGATCTTCTTGTAGGCGATGCGCTTGGCGTACTGCGGCTGCGTGTGCTTCTGCTTGATCATGATCAGCATGTGCGCGGCGGTCAGCGCCAGCAGGATGCCGGGCAGCAGCATGATGTGGTAGCCGTACACACGCGGAATCACGCCGTCGCCGGGGAACTTGCCCGCGAACGCCGCCTGCGCGACCCACTCGCCCACCCAGGGGATAGAGGCGGCGATGGAGTAGATCACCTTGAGGGTGTTGTAGGCGTAGTTGTCGTAGGGCAGCACGTAGCCGGTCACGGCGGTGAGCGCCGCGAAGATCAGCAGCAGCATGCCGATCCACCAGTTGATCTCGCGGGGCTTCTTGAAGGCCCCCGTGAAGTAGATGCGCATCATGTGGATGACCGACGCCGCCACCATGATGTTCGCCGTCCAGTGGTGGATGCGCCGCAGCATGTCCCCGAAGGGCGCGGCGTTGATCTTGAGGGCCGAGTGATAGGCCGCCGGAACGAGGTTGGGCGCGTCGACGGTGCCGGGGTCAAAGGAGTTGACCACCATACTGTTGCTGGGCTCGTAGGAGAGCGCCAGCAGGATGCCGGTCAGGATCAGGATGATCAGGCTGAAGAGCGTGATCTCGCCCAGAAAAAAGGAGTGATGGACGGGAAAGGCCTTGCGCAGGAACTTGTCGTTCAGGCGCGAGATATGCAGGCGGTCGTCGAGCCACTGGTTCATGTCAGCGCCTCCTCCACTTCCTCTTTGACGTTGTTCCACTCGGCCTCGTTGTTGTGGTAGGGGTAGGGCGGCGACAGGAAGAAGCCAGCCACCACCAGCCGCTCACCGTCCTGCCGGATGGGGAGTTGCGCGAGCGGCTTGGGGGGCGGCCCGCCGGTCACGATGGCCCCGCGCTTGGGATCGTACTCGCCCGAATGGCAGGGGCAACGCATCTGCCCGGCGTTGATGTCGCTGTCACTGACCGAGCAGCCCGCGTGGGTGCAGATGTCGCTGTACACGACGATCTGCCCGTCCACCGTCGCGTCCAGGTTGGTGGGGGCCACGAGCTGCCCCTGCGGAAAGCGGTACACCGCGAGGATGTTGTTGGGATCCCCCTTGCGGATCACCGGCTGACCGTTCTCGTCCTGGCCCTGTGCCCAGGCCCGCACGAGCTGCGTGCTCAGGTCCGCGACGGTGATGGGGCGGCCTTCCTTGCTCTCCTCGGCGTGCACGAGGATGTCGCCTTCGAGGGGCGGCATCTTGTCGGCGGTGAGGCGGAAGACGGGGTTGGCGGCGCCCAGCGTGCTGAGCAGGCTCACGCCGCCCACAGCGGCCGTGGTGCCCATCGCCACGTTGATGAACTTGCGGCGGGTGATCTCGGGGTCTTGTCTCTTGTAACGGGTCATGGGGTCACTCCTGCGGGTCAGAGGTGGGGCGGTCGAGGGTCAGGAACCTACCAGGGGAATTCGCCGCTGGCGTCCTCGACGAGCACCTCGCCGTCCATGAAGAACTTCTTGTACAGGCCGGTCGCCAGCGCCAGGGTCAGCAGGATCATCGCGGCGTAGAAGCCTTCCATCGCCACGTTGGGCATCACCCGGTCGGCCCAGGCCGCGTAGTCAGCGGCCATCTGGCGCACGAACAGCACGCTGAACAGCAGGGTCAGGCCCAGGGTCACCACCATCGCCAGCGTAGCGACGGGCGTGGCGCGAACCTTATGGACGCCGGGATGCAGTTCCTGGCCCTCGGTCCACACGCTGTACAGGCCGATCAGCCCGTAGGTCAGCAGGACCATCACGAAGGTCGCCAGGAAGATTTCGGGCAACTTGATGTCCTCGGGGACAAAGCGGCTGCGGTTTTTCAGGACGGCGGGGTCAATCTTGGTCTGACCCTCGGCCACCTGGGCGGGCGTCAGCGGCTCCTCGATGCGGTTGCCCCACGAGTTCAGCACGTAGTTGGCGACCGCGTAGACTTCCTCGTCCTTGAGCTGGTTAAAGGCAGGCATCTGCCCCTTGCCCTCGACAATGACGGTATGCACGTACACCGGGTCCTGCGTGATGCGCTCGTTGCCCGCGAGCACCGGTCCCGCGCCGCCCTGGCCCTTGTCGCCGTGGCAACCCACGCACCCGGCCGAGGTGTACACCTGCGCCCCCAGGGTGGGCCACGTCTGGTTGATGGTGGCGACCACCTCGGGGTCCACCACGACCGGCTCGGGCGCTGTCTCCTTGTTAAAGAGGAACAGCAGGATGATCCACATGATGGCCGCACTGACGATGGCGACCCAGGGCATGACAGCGTCGTTTCTCTCCACGTTCCTTCTCCTCGCGCTCCCCAGGGGTGTCCCCCCCAGGGTGCCTCCCCGGACTCGCCTTCATTTCTAAAGGCAATCGGCTGGCGGCCAGCATAGCACGCACGATTGGCGCCTCCCGCCGTGCCATACGGCGAAAAACGCCCCTTCCTGGAGCCATCAGGGTACTGCCTGACCGAGCGGTTAAATGTCCCCCGCGTGAGGCCCGTGAACCCCGCCCAGGGCGGCCAGCAGGGGCCACAGTGCCCCGGCGAGTACGCCCACATCCCGGTTGTCGGGATGCTCGCGGGGGTCCGTGCCGCCCTGGGAGAGCAGGGCCACCACCAGCGGGCGCGGGGTGAAGAGCACCCCCACGTCGTGGTGAACGCCGCGCAACTCGCCGCTCTTGCTCGCCACCCGGTAGAGGGGTTCACTCTCGGCATCCCGTGGCACGTACCGCCCCAGCAGGTCCCGGAACTGCTGCCGGGCCAGGATGGACAGGGCCAGCTCGGTGTGCGGGGGGTCAAGCAGCTCCGCACGGGCCAACTGACCCAGCAGGGCAACCTGATCGCGGGCGGCTGTGCGGTTGCGCTCGCCCCGGCGCTGGGCCTCGGTCTGGCGCTCGGGGGGCAGTTGCAGGGGACCGACCAGCCGGGTCGAGGTCAGCCCCCGCTTGTCCAGCCACGCGTTCACCCGCTCCACCCCCAGCTGCCCGATCAGCAGGTTGGTGGCGGTGTTGTCGCTCACCACGGTCATCAGGGTGAGCACGTCGCGCCAGGTCAGGCGCAGGCCCTCGTCCAACTCGTGCAGCACCCCCGAGCCGGGCACCCGGTCCTGGGCGGTCATCGCCACACGCGCCGAGAGGTCGAGTCGGCCCGCCTGCGCTTCTTCCAGGGCCTGAACGAGCAGCGGCACCTTGATCGTGCTCGCGGCTGGGAAGGCCCGGTCGGCATTCAGGGAGAACAGTTCACGCCCGGCGAGGTCATGGATCAGCAGCCCCACCTCGCCCCCGTAGCCACGCGAGCGCAGGTCGGCCAGCCAGAGGTCAGGTGGGGTCATTCGGGCAGTTGTAACCCGGCGAGGGCCGCGAAGGGGTGGGCCGCCCCGACCGGACGCAGGGTACAGAAGGGCAGCGTGCCCTCCGGCTCCACCCGGTGCGGGCAGGTCGGGCACTCGGGAAAGGCCTGCTCGGTGTAGGCGAGGTCGGCCTCGGCGGAGGGCAGGGTCCACTCGCGCGAGCACCCCGCCCGGAACGTCACGGGAGGGGCAGGAGCACCTCGGGCGGGTCGGACCGCCGACTTGGGCCGGGCCACGTCTCCCCTAGTCCAGGTTGGCGATGCCCTCGCGAATCGCGTAGAGGGCCGCCTGGGTGCGGTTGTTGAGCTGCAGCTTGGTGAAGATCTCGGAGAGGCGGTTGCGCACGGTCTTTTCCGAGATGTCGAGCCGCAGGGCGATGTCCTGATTGGAAAAGCCCTGGGCCAGCAGCTTGAGGATCATCGTCTCGCGCTCGTTGAGGTCGGCGTGCTTCTCCGAGGGCAGCTCCTCGCGCTTGTCGCGGAAGTCGTCGAGGACGTTCTGGGCCATGTCGGCGTCGAGCAGCGCCTCCCCGGCGGCCACCCGGCGAATCGCGTCGATCAGGGTGGCCGCGTCGGCGTCCTTGAGGACATAGCCGCGTGCCCCGGCCTTGACCGCCTCGAAGACGTAGCGGTCCTGACGGTACATGGTGATCATGATGACCCTGGACTTGGGGTCAATCTCGAGGATGCTCTGGGTGGCCTTGACCCCGTCGAGTTCGGGCATCTGGATGTCCATCAGGATGACGTCGGGGTGGGTCTCGGCGGCGTAGCGGATCGCCTCGCGGCCGTTGGCGGCTTCCCCGATCACCCGCATCCCCTCGCTTTCGAGCAGGCTGCGCAGCCCCTGGCGGAACAGCGCGTGGTCGTCGACGAGCAGGACACGGATCATGCTCCCCAGTGTAGACGCCCCCCCGGTACAGACGGCAGCCGACCCCACCATCCCCCGGCCGGCCCGCTAAACTGGCACGCGTGATCACCTGGTTTGACGCCCTGCTCGTGACCGTCTGGGCCGTGCTGACCGCGCTGGGCGCCCGGCGCGGGCTGGCGGGGCTGGCCTGGGGCGCAGGCGGCGTGCTGGCCTGCTGGCTCGCCAACCGGGCCGGGCAGACGGGGGGCGGGTGGGCGCTTGCCCTGGGCGCCGCGCTGGGGCTGGGGCTGGTCCTGAGCCTGGGACTGCGGCGCCTCGTGCTGACGCAGGCGGGACCGGCGCCGCGCTGGCAGGCGGGGGCCGGGGCACTGGGCGGGTGGCTGCTGGGGGGCGTGCTGGTGGCGGCCCTCACGCTGGGCTTTCCGCTGGGAGTGCGGGTGGGTGCCCAGGGGCGCAGCGCGGTCTACCCGTCGGCCGACCTGCCCACCCCGCTCCAGACCGCCGTGCGCCGGTCGGTTTTCCGCGAGGGGCTGATGGGCGTGTGGAGCGCGTCCCCGGCGCTGCGGACCCTGCTGATCCCGGATCGGCGCTGAGGCTTCAGGACGCCTCGGCCTGCGGGGTGGGCGTCTCGGGATGGGCCTCCCCCGCCCGCTGGCCCAGCAGGGTGGCGACCACGACGAGCAGCCCGCCGAGTGCCCCGCGCAGGCCGATGCGCTCCCCGATCAGCAGGAAGCTGAAGAGGGCGGCGGCCACGGGTTCGAGCGCGTAAATCAGGCTGGCCTCGGCGGCGCTGACCCGGCGCTGGCCCACCGTCTGGAGGAGGGTGGTCACGGCAGTCGCTGCCACCCCCAGGTACACCAGCGGCCCCCAGGCGGCGGCGGGCGGCCAGAGCTTTTCCGGCTCGGCGAGCAGTGCCCACACCCACGCGAGGGCGGTCACGGCCAGCAGTTGCGCGAAGGTGAAGCGCAGCGCCCCGTGCCGACTCGCGGTGCGTTCCAGCGCGATGATGAATCCCGCGTACGTGACGGCGCAAGCGAGCGCCCAAGCGTCCCCCACAACGAGGGCACCCCCCTCCCATGACAGCAGGGCCAGCCCGCCGACCGCCAGCGGCAGCGCCAGCCACAGCCCCCAGGGCAGCGGGCGGCGCTGCGCCACCGTGAGCCACAGCGGGACGAGCACCACGCTGAGCGCCGTGAAAAAGGCGGCCCGGTTCGCCCCAGTGGTCTGAAGGGCGATGGTCTGGGTGCCGTACCCGGCGATCAGCCACGCCCCCAGGATCAGCCCGTCGCGCCAGAGGGGGCGGGCGGGGCCAGTCGGGACAGCGGCCCCCCGCTCCCGCGAGAGCAGCAGCGCAGGCAGCAGCGCCAGTGACGCGATCAGGAAGCGCCACGCGATCAGGACGGCGGGCGGCAGCAGCTCCCCGAGTTCCTTGACCACCGCGAAGGTGCTGCCCCACAGCAGGGTGACGAGCACGAGCAGCAGCAGACCGAGCGAGCGGGAGGACACGGGAAGGATTGTAGGGGAGGCTCGGGCGGGAAACGCAGCGGACAGGCTGCCTCCACGCAGCCTGTCCAGAGGAGGGCGTCAGGCGATCAGCGAATGATCGCGCGGAAGCAGAGGGTGGTCTGGGCACCCGGCGCGAGCGTCAGCGCACTCGTCTGAAGCCGCTCGGTGTTGCCTGTCGGCGCACTGGTCACCGTCACGCCCGTGACCGATGCGCCCGGCGCGTTCATGCCGCCCTGACGCAGGCTGGCTGTCCCGGCCACAAGCCGGGTGTTGGCGGGCACCACGTCACTGATCTGGTAATTGGCCAGGGCGACGCTGCCCAGGTTGGTCACGTCGATGCAGTACTCCAGCACGTCACCGGGAAGGCCATTGGCGGTGCTCGCCCAGGCTGGGGTCAGGGTCCCCTGGGGACCGAGGTTGCGCACCTGCTTGAACAGGCGGGTGTACAGCGTGTTCACCGCAACCGACCCGGAAGCGGCGGGGGCATTGGTCGCCTGCACGCTGGCCGTGTTCACGATGGTGGTCTGGGCCTGCCCCGCCGCCGCCTCCAGGCTGCTCGCGGTGGGCACGTCGACAAACACCACCACCGAGCTGCTGGCGTTCGGGGCCAGGGTGCCCAGATTCCAGGTCAGGGTCTGGCCGTTGCGGGTGGTGGGCGGCGTGTTGCCACTCTCGCTGGCCGCGTAGGGAAGGCTGGCGGGCAGGGTGTCGGTAAGCTGCACGCCGGTCGCCGTCAGCCCGCTGGTGTTCGTCACCGTGATGGTGTAACGCACCCTGCCCGCGCCGGAGGTGAGTGGGTAGCGGATCAGGGCCTGATCGGCCACCTTGCTCACGCTCAGGGCCGCGCCGGGGGTAAGGCTGGAGGCGACGGTGTTAGAGGTCGCGGTGAGGCTGCCGGTGTACAGCGAGGCCGTGGCCGTCGCCTGATTGTTCACCGTCTGGGCCGTGGTGGCCGTGTTTTTCAGTTTGACGTTGGCGGTGAAGCCCACGTCGAAGCGCCCACCGGGATCCACCCGCCCGTCGGTATTCGCCAGCAGCAGGTCACGGTTCGCCGCCGTGCCCGTAAAGGCTGGGGCGAGGTCAGTCGCGTCGAGGTTGACGGTATTCGTCGCCCCGGAGAGGGTCGGCGTGCCGCGCAGGGTCGCCGCCGCGACATTGGTATTGGCCTGGATCTGGTCGAGGACGGCGTCGGTGAGCTGGGGCCGTTGCCGCGCCCAGGGATCGGCCCCGGTCGGCGTGGGAATGGACGGCGAGAAGGTCGCGTCCCGCACCGTCGCGTCGGGATGGTAGCCGACGTTCGGGGAAGTGTTGCGGTAGGTCAGGATGTAGGGGATGTCGTAGGAATAGTCGGCCTGCCGAACGGGGCTTCCCGCCGCCTTGTCCACGGCCACGCTGGGGGGGCAGAAGTCGATGTTGCTGAAGGCGATGCCCTGTCCTGCTCCGCCCTTGAGGGACCCGGTGGTGATGGTGAGGCTGGTCAGCGGCCCCTTGAAGTAGGCGACGCCCTGTCCCTGGCGGTTGACCGCCGTGCCGCCGCCCTGAGGGGTCACCTGGGTTCCGTAAGCCGCGTCCACACCCATCAGAGTGTTGTAGGCAGAGGACGCGCTCGCGGCCTTCATCTGTGAGTTGCCCAGGCCCGGCACTGTGACGGTCATGGCCGCGCCCGCTCCACTGGGAGCGCCTGTATAAGCTTGGACAGCCAGCGCGTGCCCACCACCGACGAGCACATCTGGATTGAAGGTCTGCCCACCGTAGCCCGCCTGCACCCCGGCCCAGTCGCCGCTCCCGGCCACGCCGCCCACCGCGTCGAGGTCGGTCAGGCCCAGCCGCACGTTGACCACGGGCGTGGGGAAGGTGATCACGATGATGTTGTTGCTGTTCCCGGTTCCACCCGCCCGCGTCAGGAAGGATTGGCCGATGTTGGGCTGGATGCTCTCGCTGACTGCCCGCACCTCGTACCAGGAGCCGTAGTTGGTAAAGGAGCTGGAGTACCCCATGATGCCGTTGCCCGTACCGGAAGCCGAGGTCAGACGCACGTCGATGCTCCGGCTCCCCCTGGAATTGAAGGTCCGGGTGGCATTGCTCAGGGAGGTCTGGTTGCTCCCGCTGCTCACGCCCGAGGTGGACCAGTCGATCACGTCGCAGGTCGGGGGATAGGCGGTGGGGTTGGAAGCGGGCGGCGGAGCCACAGTCACAGTGGTACTCGCCGCCGCGCTGTCGTTGGCCGCGTTGGGGTCGAAGCTGCCGCTGCTCACGCTGACGGTGTTCTGGTAGGTCGCCGCCGTGTTGGGCACGGTCACGGTTACGGTGTAGGTCTGGGAGGTGTTCGCCAGGAACTTCCTGGTATTCCAGGTGACCCGGCGGGTGGCCGCGTCGTAGCTGCCGCCCCCACTCGCGCTCACGAAGGTCACTCCGGCGGGTAGCGGGTCGCTCACGACGACGTTGTAGGCCTCGTCTGGGCCGGCGTTGCTCGCGGTGATGGTGTAGGTCAGGGTCCCCGCGCCCTGCTGGGTAGCCGGGGCCGTCTTCGTGACGCCGAGGTCGGCGGTGGTCGTCGTCGCCATCAGCACCGCGTTGTAAAGCATCAGCAGCTCACCGGAGGCCGAGTCCACCGTCGCGGTAAGCGAGGTGGTCCCACTCGAAACCCGGCTGGACAGATCGAAGGTGTCGAAGTCCAGCCCACCCACCACACCGGGGCTGTCGGTCGCCGTGAAGCCGGTCGCCGCGCTGCCGTCGGTCGGTCCCTCCGTGAGACTGCCGTTGAAGATGTCGTTGGCTGGGTTCAGCGAGTTGCTGACTGCGAACGCCGCGTCAAGGTTGGTGCTCAGGGAGAGCGAATCGTTGGACGCCCCCGTACTTGCGTCGCCGTCCGAGACGAGCAGCGTGGTCTTGGCGATCTTCTCGGTGCCGGGCGCGGCGTTGGGGACGCGCAGACCCGAGAGGGTCACGCTGGTGTTGGTCGCTGAAGTGGGGTATGTACCCGTTCCACCGACATACTGGAGACCGTCAAAGAAGGCCAGCGTCTTGTTGCTCTCGGTCGGGAGGCTATAGACGATGTACAGCCCCCAGTTGCCATACATCGTGGACGTGTTACAGGTTCGTGAACCGCTCGCATTGAAAACCGTTAGGTCGTCCATGCGGAACTGGGCGTTGGGACTGCTCCGCACGATGCTGGTGACATCAGCAAATGCTCCCATGCCGTAGATCGTGACGTTGTTTCCTGTCAAGCTTCCTGTCCAGGTGCGGCTTGCTGTCACATTGTTAGTCGTTGGTGCCGTCGTCCCGTTGACGTAGAACTTCACTGCATTATCTACTAGGGCGCCGCCATTGTTGAAGCCCGTTTCCCCCGCTGCCGCAGTCCAGTAGAGGTAGGCCTTGGTAACGGTCGCCCCGGTCGGCACGGTCTGGGCAGCGGTACGTGCCGGCGAGACGGCCCCGTTCGCCACCCTGAATCCCGTGACGCTCGCTGCCGTGCTGGATGTGAGCAGGCAGGAGGCCCCATTCGTACTGCTGTTGGCATTGTTCGCGCGAAACGACGCCCCGGTCGTGACGTAGTTGATGGTGCCCGTCTCGGTGACCCGCTGGGCCAATGAGACGCTCTGAGCGCCCGCCCCTCCGGTTCCCAACAGGGCGAGCGTGGGCAGGAACTTCCGAATAAACCGCTTCACTTCTTGCCTCCCAACGTTTCATCCACCGTCAAGTCCAGCCGCAGGTACAGCCCCTGCTTCGTGTATGTCCCGGCCGAGGGCAGCCCCTCGAAGCCCTTGAAGTTGTATCCGGCCGTCAGCCAAGTGCCCGGCAGGGCGCGGACACTGCCCTCCAGCCCGTAGCCGAGCTGGGTGGTGTTCGTCGCGGGCTGGGTCAGCATCCGGCCCCAGGCGCCGACGCCGAAGCGGTCATTCAGGTAGTAGGTGCCCCCCAGGTAGCCCTGCGCGGTGAAGCTGCCCGCGTCGTTCAGCAGGGCGCGGGTATCCACGCCGCCGCGCACGGCCCACGTTGGCTGGCGGTACTCGGCGCTCACGCCCGTGTTCAATTGGGGATTGCCGCCCGCCAGGGTGCCCTGCACGTACCGGACATACCCCAGGCTGTTCAGCGTGCGGTTCCGGTAGGCGTACCCCAGCGAGAAGCGCTGGCCGTTCTTCCCGAGGCCAAATTCCGCGAGGCCGTCGGTGGTCAGGGTCAGGTGGTCGGTCACGCTCCCGGTGATGCCCGCCCGCACGACGGTCCCGAAGGCCCCGTCCCGGTAAATCAGGTCGGTCCCTGCCGTCACGCTAAAGCCGTCGGCACGGTGGGCGAGGTCGGCGCTGGCGGTGACTTCCATCTCGGCCCCGCGCACGTCGTACAGGGCGCTGCCACGCAGGCCCAGGGAGGTGCGCTCGCCCAGAGGCAGGGTGGTCGAGACGCCGAAGCGGGCGCGGTTGCCCTCGCCGCTCGCGGTGGGCAGCTCGTAGCCCACCCCGTAATTGGTGTTGCCGATGCGGGTGTCGAGCGTCAGGGCCGCCACGTGCCCCTTGCCCCAGGTCACGTCGTCGCGCAGGCCCAGGGTGACCTGGTCGGTCAGGCGGTAACGGACCGAGAAGGAAGTGGTGGGGTCAAGGTTGCCCGACAAGGGCTGGGTGTGGGTCACGTCCACGTCCAGCGGCCGCCGGTGGTAGCCCGCGCTGACCACGGCGCCCAGGCCATAAGTGTCCCCGAAGGCGTATTTCAGGCCCGCTCCCACGCTGAAGGGCGCGAGGCGGTAGTCGGCGCGGGCGGTCACGCTGCCGCCCTGAGCAGTCGGGGTGCTGTGGTACTCGCCGTCCACCCCGGCACTGAGGTTCGGCCCCAGCCGCGCCACGTAGCTGCCACCCACGTTCAGGCCGACCGCGAAGGGCGCGAGGCCCGCGTATCCGGCGTCCTGATAGCGAATGCGGAAGGAGGCCACGTCGTCCCCGAAGCGGGTCGCGAGGTCCGCGCTCGCCTGCACGCCGCCCGAGTAGGCGACGCGGGCCTCGGCGCGGGTGGGACCGCTCTCGAAGGTGCCGCGCACGCCGAAGGTGGTCTTCCCGTCGAGGTGGACCACCGCCGCGCCGACGGTGGAGTTCTCACCTTCCCCCTTGACCTGCACCCCGTAGGCCAGGGTGCGCCCAGCCGTCGCCGTGGTCAGGCGGTAGCTCGCCAGGACCAACACGTCGTTGAACCCTGCGTCCACCCGGTCCAGGGGCCGCACCAGGGTCACGATGCCGGTGGGGTAGTCCACGAGGTAATCCACGTTCCGCACGAGGCGGCGGCGTTCCAGCTCCTTGCCGCTTGGCCGCTCGCGGGTCAAGACCTCCAGCGTCTCGCTGTCCGGCGCGAGGCGGGCGTCAGGCAAGCGCAGGAGGCGGGTGCCGTCGGGGGTCACCTCGGCCTCCGACACGCGGTCGCCGGGCACGCCCGCCACGAAGCCGGATACGGTGGGATTGCCCCGCGTCACGGCGGTCAGCCCGGTGAACTGCTCGCCCACGGGCAGCACGTCGATGGGGACTGCGGCGCGGCGGTAGGCCACCCGGAAGCTGGGGTGGTCGTACACGGCGGCCACCGGGTCCGTGCCTTGCAAGGGAATCTGTTCGGTGCTCGCGTCCCCATACACGGGCGAGCGCACGGTGGGGTCGGTCGTGACGGGCAGGCCGTCCTTGTCGGCGGCGGCGTAGAGCTTGCCCGCGCCGACCGGCGTTTCCACGTAGCCCCTGGCTTGCCAGGTGAGGTCGTCCGCGAGGTTGAGGCTGCCATCCAGCCCCAGGGTCGCGCTGAGCACGCCCACCCCCACGCGGGAGCGGTCGGGCGTGACCTCGAAACGGCGGGTGAGCACCTGATCCCCCAGCAGCAGGTCGAGGCGCAGGGGCGTGGGAGCGGACTGGGGTTGCAGCTCCAGCACACCCTCACCGTCCGTCAGGCGGACCTGATACCCGGCCTCGCCGGGATTGGCGTCCGGCAGGCGGGGTTCCAGGCTGGGGCGCACCGTGAGGGTGGCCTGGCCCGAGGGCGTCCCGAACGCGTCCAGGGTCCGCACCCGCAGGCGCAGCGGCGTGCTGCCGTCGGCAATCAGGCTCAGCGGAGTGACCTCAACCTGGGCCGTTGCTCCGGCGAGGGTCACCCGCACCTCCTCTCCCCCCACGCGCAGCAGGTTGGGGCCGGGACGCAGCGGCACGCCCACGTAGGTCAGGCGCTGCACCCCGCGCACGCCGTCTTGCGTGTCGGTGCCCAGGCGGTCTTCCCCCACCGGGGTACCGTTGACGGTCAGCACGGGGCGCTCACCCTGCGGCACCTCGACGACCACGTTGATGCGGTCGCGGATGCGGACCACGCTGCCCGCGAGCGGGAGCTTGATGGCGCCCGCGTTCTCGGCCGCCTCGTCGGTCGGCGCGGAGAGGCGCACCGCGCTCCCGAGATCGGCGGCGTCGATGCGTCCCATCAGCACTTCGGTGCGGTCGCCGGAGAGCCGCACTTGCAGGGCGGGGGCCGGGAGGGTGCCGAGCGGGGCCGCGTGCGTCAGCTCGTAGGTCAGCACGCCGCGCTCCCGGGCGGGCAGGACCCAGTACAGGGTGCCGCTCGTCCCGCGCCGGGGGTCGGGAACAGGCTGGCCGTCCAGACGGCTGCTGCCGGGAAGGTAAGCGGCGCCCGCCGGGGGCAGGTGCGCGATCACGATCTCGCGGGCCTGGGCCGGGGCATCGAAGGGCAGCAGGACGCTGCTGGTGCGCTGCTCGGTGCCCGCCTCCGCCTGGGGCGGGGTCGGTGCGGACTCGCCCGTCATCTGGGCATGGGCCGGGCCGACGAGCAGCAGGGCCGTCAGCAGGGCGAGGGTTCGGGGCAGGGGGGCAGGCACGGTCAGTTCCTCCAGCGGACGGCGGGGTCGGTCAGGGCCGCGCCCGGCTCGCCCGTGAATGCGAAGCGGTAGGTCAGGAGCGTCTCTCCGGCCTTCAGGGTGCCCGACAGGGTATTGCGGCCGTCTTTCAGCGCCGCGCCCGGGGGCAGCGCGTCTTGCAGCTCGAACTCCGCGAGGTCCGAGGCCGAGACCAGCCGCAGGGTGACCACATACCCTTCGGGGGTGCGCTGCAGGCTCTTCTCGACCCGCAGCCCGCCGACCGTCAGGGTGGTCCGGCGCAGGGCCGCGACCTCGCCGCCGAGGGGCGCGAGCGGAAAGTCCACCCCGGTCAGGCCCCGGACATGCACGGTGCGGGTGCCCGGCAGGCCGCCGTCTCCCGGCACGTTCAGCGGCAGGTAGGGCACCGAGCCGGGGTCGAGGCGCAGCGCGTGCGTCCCCAGCGGCACCCCCGCGAAGTGGTAGCGGCCCGCCGCGTCGGTCAGCACCAGGCGGCCCCCGGCCAGCAGCACCCGCGCCCGCTCGACCGGGGTGTCGACCCCCTCGTCGAAGACGCCGTTGCGGTTGCGGTCCACGAAGACCGTGCCCAGCAGGTCGGCCAGCGGCGCGAAAGCGCCGAGGTTCAGCCGGGTCACGGCGGTCGCCACGTTGCTGGCGATGGCGCGTGCGTTGCCGCCCGCCCCGTTGCCCTCGACCGTCACCCGGTTGATGAGTTCACCTGTCGCCTGCGCCGTCACGCGGGTCTGGTAGGTGACCTGGACCGTGCCGCCCGCCGGAATCACGCCGATCTTCCAGCGCAGCACGCCGCTGGTGTTCGTGGGGTCGGACAGGGGCTGACCCGCCAGCGTGCTCGTGCCCGCGAGGTACTCCAGCCCACGGGCCGGGGTGTCGGTCACCACGGCGTCGACGATGGCGGTGGTTGGGGAGAGGTTCTGGATCCTCAGGGTGTAGGTCAGGCGGTCGCCGGGGGCGGCCTGGGCGCTGCTGACCACCTTGGTGATGCGCAGCGCCGCGCTCCAGACCGGGCTGCGGACCTCGTTGCTGGGCAGCGGCGTGGGGAACTCGGTCGAAACCATGTTGAAGACGTTTTTCAGCGCCTCGCCGTCCACCGCCCGCGTGCTCACCCGCGCCCGCACGGTGAAGCTGCGCGTCTCGCCGGGCTGAAGCGTTCCCACCGACCAGCTCACGGTCTGGGCGCCCGCCTCGCCGCTCACGCGGCCGCCCGCCGACGCTTCCACGAAGTCCACGTGCCCAGGCAGGGGATCGCTCACCGTGACGCCGGTCAGGGGGCGGGTGTAGGGGTTGCGGACGCGCAGGGTGTAGGTCAGCTCCTCGCCCTGGGCCACCGTCCGCTCGGGGGCGGGCGAGACGGTCTTGAGCAGCTCGGGCAATCCGGCCTCGACCGCTTGAACGACGTCGCGGGTGGTGTTGCTCGTGCCGCGCGTGCCCGAGGCGGTGAGCAGGGCCTCCAGCCCGCCCGCCTGGGTGGCGTCGTAGCACACCCGCACCAGCGCGGTCCCGCCGGGGTCGAGCGGCAGGGGCTGCACCAGGGGCGCCCCGTCCGCGCCGGTCAAGCGGGCCGTCGCCGCGCCCTGGGGGTAGGTCACCGTGACCGTGAACAGGTCGCGCACGTCGCCGGTATTCTTCAGCGTGTGGTCGAAGCAGACCTCCTGCCCGACCACGGCGAAGGGCTTGGTCTGGAGGTCGGCCGGGGTGTTTTCGGGGGCCTCGGGCTCGCCCACCGGGCCGAGGGCGACGCCGGGCTGGTAGCGCACGTCGGCGCTGGCGCGGCCCTGGGCCTGCTGACGGCCCGTGACGGCGGTGGCGACGTTGGGAATCACCCGGTTCTCGGCGGCCTCGGTCGCCCGCATCCGGAAGGTGAGGGTGAGGTCCGCCCCCGCCGCGAGACTGGCCGCCCGCACCCGCACCCCGCGCACCCCGGCGGGCTCGGTGGCCCCCCAGGTCACGCCGTCGGCGGTGTATTCGAGCACCCCGGCGCTCGCATTCGCGCTGCCGGGGACATAGACCAGGCCCTGCGCGATCTGCTCGGCCAGGGGATCGGTCAGCACGACCTCGCGGCTGTCACTGCCCCCCGCGTTGCGGGTGGTGACGGTCACGGTGGTCTCGGTGCCGGGCCGGACCAGCGCGGGCGTGAAACTCTTGTCCACCGCCAGCACGGGCGGCGGGCCGACGCGCACGCGGCTGACGTTGTTGTCGTCCTGCTGCCCCCCGCCGCAGCTCGCCACCAGGTTGACAAAGGCGTCGCCCCCGGCGCTCCCGGCCGTCTCCACGGCGAGCAGCACCCTGGCCGCGTCCCCGGCGGCCAGGGTCAGGGACCCGGCCTCTTCCTCGCCCGCGTCGGCCACCCCGTTGCCGTTGGTGTCCAGCACCAGACGCATCGCGGGGGCGTGGGCGCTGCCGGGCTCGGTGCGGACCGAGAGCGGCAGGGTGAAGCGGTCGTTGCCGCTGTTGACGACCGTGTAGCTGAAGGTCGTGCCCTCGCCGGGGAGCAGGGCCGCGCTCTGGCCGGGGGCCTGCACGGTGCCGTCGGGGGACACGCTGACCGCGCACACCCCCTGCACGACCGTGCGAACGAGGTTGGACTCGGCGCTCGCCACGCCGCCGGGCGTGAGGGGCTCGAAGGTGGCGGTCGCCTGGTTGGTGATTTCGGTTCCGGCGGGGATCTGTCTGGTCGCCGTCTGGGCCTGGGCACCTGCCGCGAAAGCCCCCGCCAGCAGGCCGGGGATCAGCAGCGCAAGGGGGGGATGTTTCACAGCGGGTCAACTCCTCGGGCGGAAACTCTGGAGAGAGGGAAAGCGGGGCGCTTGGTGCGCGGGTGGAGCGGCAAAAGAAATCTGATGTTGGAGGTGCTCGGGGGAAGGGGGCGCACCCCACGGGGGGAGGTGGGATGCGCCGCAGGAGGGGACTTATACGGTTGCCGCCTAATCCGTTGCCGAATTGGGAAAGCGCCGATTCGGCAATTCCTTTCCCGGCAACCGTTTTTTCCTGCTCGCTCTGCTCGGACTGAACAGTTCCGAAAACTGTTCAATCCGAATCTGTATTACTTAATGGTGACGTTGAAGGTGATGTTGAGCTGGCCCTGGGCGGGGAACAGGTCGTTGCCGTCCACCGTGCCGTTGCTGTTGGTATCCACACCCACGTCCACGCTGGTGACGGTGGTTCCTGTCGCCGGGATAGTGCTCGACTGCCAGCTTCCGCCGTTGAAGCGGTAGAGCACCGTGCCGTCTGTGAACGTCTTGGTGGCGCTCACTGACGCGAAGGTCGTGAAGGTGAAGACATTGGTGCTGGGGTTGGCGTTGGACTCGGTGACGTAGAAGTTCTTCAGGGCCGCGTTGAAGTTGTTCTTGGCGGTGATCGTGTAGCTCAGCGTCTCGCCGGGACGGGCCGAGGCGGGTTCGGACTTGGTGAGGGCCACACCGCCAGCGTTGGAAGTCACCGCGATCTGGTCGTTGTTGTCCGGGCGGGTGATGCCGCTGTAGGTGGCCGTGACGCTCTGGTTGACCGTGAGCAGCGTGGTAACACCGTTCAGGGTCGTCGCCTGCGCGTTGGCGGGCACGTCCACCACCGCGAAGACCTTGAGTTCGGTGCCTGCGGTCACGACCGGGGTGGTGTAGACCACGGTGCTTCCCGCTCCGGGGGCCGAGGGGAGTGCGGTGTCGGGCTGACCGTCGCTGTTCGTGTCGATGAAGTAACGGACATTGACCGTCTGGTTGGTCACGGTGCCGTTGGCGTTGGCGACGGGCACGGACACGGTGCCGGTCAGGGTGTAGGTGTCCGCGTAGGCACCGGTGTTGGCGACGTCCATCGGGAACACGGCGCTGCTGTCGGTATTGGCGCCCGTACCGGTGCCCGCCGGGGCGCCGGGGACGACCGTCTGAACGGGCGCCGGAGTGGGGGTGGACCCCAGGGCAGGCGTCGCGTCCCCGAACTGGAGCTGGGGGGGGTAGACGGTGTTGGTGCTGGTGTCGTTCGTCTCCAGCCCGCCGTCGTTCCCGGAGTCTGCCCCGATGATGATGGAGATGGGCGCGGGATCGGAGGCCGGGTCACTGTCGTAGTCGGGATAGGTGACCACCGTGCGGTAGTTGACCGTCTTGCCCGCGTCCACCGTCAGCGTGGGGTAGCCGCCCTCGCCCAGCGGCAGAGAGTTGCCCGCCGCGTCGGTGAAGCGCACCGTCACGCCGCCGGGCAGCGTGAAGGAGCCGTCGGGGTTCAGCGTGCCGATGGGGCTGCGGCCCTGACCGGTCTGGTCGGTGGGGAACAGCCGCACGGCGTCCGGCCGGGTGCCGCCGTTGGTCAGGCTGTTCACGAAGACGACGGTATCGTCGATGTTGTCACCGTCGGCCTTGGGATAGGCGACTTGCAGGTCGCCGGAAATGGCCACGATGTTGGTGGTGGGGCGGGTGGGGTCCGTGTAACCGGGCACCGGGGTGGTGCCTCCGGGGGGCGTGACCGTGGTGGGGGGGTTTTGCTGGCCCGGCGTGGTGCCGTCACCGTCGATCACGTTGTTGGTGAGCTGCGGCGTGTACAGCTTCGCCCGGCTGTACTGGAGGTCACCCGCCGCCTCGGTCCTGGGGGCGACGGTGCCCGCAGCGAACACGTCAGCGGTGCCCTGGGGACTGGCGGCGTACTCGCTGCCCGCCGCTGCGTTGCCAGGCACCTGAATCACCTGGATGATGCTGACCACGCCCTCGTCCTGCGTGGTGCTGGGATCATCGACCGGAACGGTGACCTGGGTCACTGGCCCGGCAGTGCGCTCATTTGGCCCCAAGATGCCGTCCTTGTTGGTGTCCAAGAAGTACAGCACGCCCGCAGGCGCGTTCGGGGTTCCAGTGGTGTTGGCGGCAAGCCCCACCACGTAGTTGTTCACGTTGCCGTTGTTCTGCACGTAGTAGGCCGTAGTGATCTCGCCGCCGGGCAGGACTTCCACCTCATAGCCCGCAGGCAGAGGGGTCGTCGTGGCCACCGTGCCGTCCGTCAGGTCGCGGTACACGATGTCGAAATCCGGCTTGGGCAGCACGGTCGTGCTGACCGTGTTGGACTGCACCGGCGTCGCTGGCTGGTTCGTCGCGGGATCAGTAAAGGTCGCCGTGGCCGTGTTGGTAATCGCCGTGCCGGAAGGCGTGCCTTCAGCGAGGGCGCTCCCGGCAGCCAGCGCCGCCATCAGGGCCAGAATCTTGGTGTTCGCGTTCATGTGTGCTCCTTTTGCTTGGGGCGTCCGGCCCTGAGCGGCGTGGGAATAAAGCTTCACTTCACCTGCACGCGGAACCCGAGGGTCTTCTCGGTTCCGGCGGGCAGCGCAGCGATGGTCCAGCGGACCGCCTGGTACTCACCCGGTTTGACCTCGACCTCTTTGATCACGGTCTTGCCGTTTTCGGTCACAGTGACTTTTCTCTTCAGGGGCGCGGGGGCAAAGGTCTTGCCCCCATCGATGGAGTACTCGGTGCGCACGCCCGCGGGAGCGGTTCCGTCGGGCGCGACGTACACGTGCCCGGCGGGAACCGGCAGCCGCACGGCCACGTTCGCCAGAGCTTTGGCGCTGACGTTGCGGGCAGTGACGGTCTGCGCGAGCAGGTCGCCGGGGCGAACTTTGGTGTAGTTCGGCGTGCGCTTCTCGGTCGCCTTGCCGCCTTCCTGAACAGTCTGGATCAGCGACTGGGTCAGGTTCAGCATCAGGGGCGAGGTGCCCTGGGCCAGGGCCGTACCCAGGAGGACCAGCAGCAATGTGGGCGTGGACTTCATCAGACTCCTTCAGGGGGGTGGGACAGGATCGGGGGCCAGAGGTCCCAGGTGTGAGTGACCCGTGACTGAAGCGAGGGTAGGAAAAGAGCTCTTACACTCCGCTTACGAATATGAGTGAAATATTAGAGTGGGCGGACTGGTGTCTCCGGACCGTGGTGGCGAATGAAATGTTTACCCTCCCGCCCCGACGGTGGAAACGATTCCTTAAGCTGCCTTAAAGCGGCCTGGTGGTCCGGTTGACGGGTGCCCGGCGGGGTGGTCGCGTGGGCCGCGCCGGGCCGGGCATTACAAACAGGGCTTTGCATCCGCGCCATGCTGTTCCCCACGGAGGTCACCGGTATGGCGCGTGTCACGCGGTACAGCAAGTTCGAGGGCGAACTCGACCAGCTCGACTCCAGCGAGCTGATGCAGATGATTCAGGAAGCGCTGCTGGGGCAGGGCATGAACGACCCCTACGACCCCGACCCCAATGCGCGGCCCAGCATGGACGACCTCTTCGACGCGATTCTGGAGGCGCTGGCCGACCGGGGCATGATCCCCGAAGAGCAGTTGCTGGAGGCCCTGCAAGCCGACGACGTGCGCGAGACGCCGCTGGGTCAGCAGATCGAGCGCCTGATGGACAAGCTCCAGCAGGACGGCTTTATTCGCAAGGAATTCGACGAGGAGCCGGGGCAGGGCGGCCAGGGGCAGAGCGGGGAGTCGCGCTTTCAGCTCACCGACAAGAGCATCGATTTCCTGGGCTACAAGAGCCTGCGCGACCTGATGGGGGGGCTGGGCCGCTCCAGCGCGGGCGCCCACGACACCCGTGAGTACGCTTCCGGCGTGGAGATGACCGGCGAACTCAAGAACTACGAGTTCGGGGACACCCTCAATCTCGATACGACCGCCACGCTGGGGAACGTGATTTCCAAGGGCTTCGACCAGCTTGAGGAATCCGACCTGGTGATCCGGCAGGCCGAGTACAACTCGTCGGCGGCGACGGTCGTGCTGCTGGACTGCTCGCACTCCATGATCCTGTACGGCGAGGACCGCTTCACGCCCGCCAAGCAGGTGGCGCTGGCGCTCGCGCACCTGATCCGCACCCAGTACCCCGGCGACACGGTCAAGTTCGTGCTGTTCCACGACTCGGCCGAGGAAGTGCCGGTCGCCAAGCTCGCGCAGGCACAGATCGGGCCGTACCACACCAACACGGCGGGAGGGCTGCGGCTCGCCCAGCAACTGCTGAAGCGCGAGAACAAGGACATGAAGCAGATCGTGATGATCACCGACGGCAAGCCCTCGGCCCTCACGCTGCCCGACGGCCGCATCTACAAGAACGCGTATGGCCTCGACCCCTACGTGCTAGGTGCGACCCTGCGCGAGGTCGCCAACTGCCGAAGAAGTGGCATTCAGGTCAACACCTTCATGCTGGCCCGCGACCCCGAACTCGTGGGCTTCGTGCGCCGGGTCTCTGAGATGACGCGCGGCAAGGCCTACTTCACGACCCCGCAGAACATCGGCCAGTACGTGCTGATGGACTTCGTGACGAATAAGACGAAGCTGGTGAATTAGCGACCAGCGAGAGAAGAGGCGGAACGCTCATGCCCGAGCGTTCCGCCTCTCTGATTTCCTGGCGACAGGCGACCTTCCCCTCCGCTCCCGACCTCCCGAAAAAGCGCCGCCAGGTCGTCCGCTGCGGGGAACGCCGCCCTTTTCCTGCTCGCTTCGCTCGGGGCTGTGCCCGGAATTACCCCATCTTCACGAACATCGGCGGCTTGACCCCCACCTGCCGGGCCATCACCCAGACCTGGCCCTTGTGGTGGGCCTCGTGGCCGATCAGCATGTCGAGCAGCGCGGCGACGGGGAGGGGGCGGCCCCCGAAGGCGGGCACGCTGCGGGCGAGGTCCTCCTCGGTCAGGGCGGCGACGGCCGAGGCCACCTGCTCGGTGGTCTGGCGCAGCCGCTCGCGCACCTCGGCGACGCTGGCGCTGCCGCCGCCGGGAGCGGGGCGCTGGGGGGCCTGCCCGGCGATCATGCCCAACATCATCACGCTGCTGTCCGCGAGGTGGTCGGCCTGCCCGATAAAGCTCATGCCGCCTTCCCACGCGGCGGAGGAGCCGTGCTCCTCAGATAGCTCGGCGTAGAGGTCCATCAGGGCCTCGCGGTGCATCCGGAAGGTGCGGGCGTGCAGCTCGGCGGGGTTTAGGGTCATGGGCAGAGGATAGGGCAGCGGACGCGGCTCAAGTCCGTCGGCGCAGTTCGTCCCGAATCTCGGCGAGGAGCTTTTCCTCGTTGCTGGGTTCGGCCACGGCGGGCTTGTCCTCGCGCTTGAAGCGTTCGTTGATGCGGTTGACCGGGGTGACCACCAGGAAATACAGGATGGCCGCCACGATCAGGAAGTTCAGCAGCGCCGTGATAAAGGCGCCGTAGTCGAACACCGCTCCGTTCAGCGTGAAGGTGCCGCCCACCTGCGCCCCACCCCCAGTGACCGCCTTGATCAGCGGATTGATGAAGCTGTTCGAAAAGGCCGTCACGATGCCGGTGAAGGCGGCCCCGATCACCACACCGACCGCGAGGTCCACGACGTTGCCGCGCAGCACGAAATCCCGGAACCCTCTGAGCATGGGACAGTTTGCCTGTGTGTCACCGCAAGCACAAGAGTGGGTCTTGGGGAGTGACGGGCTAGGCCTGCCCCCGGCTCTCCTTGACCGCGTGGGCGCTCATGCCCCACTGGTGGCCGCTGCTCTGCACGCCGTCGAGGATGACGCGGGCGAGCTCGCCCAGGGTCGCCCCACCGGGACGCACGTCCATTCGGAACTCGGTCCGCAGCTCGGAGAGGCTGGTGTCGTCCAGCATCAGCTCAGTGCCGTAACGCAGGGTGGTCGGCGGCACGATCAGCAGGTCGGCCTCGCCAGGCTTGACCGCATGCCGGAAGCAGCGGCCCGTCAGCAGACCCGCCACGGTGGTCACGCGCCCGAAGGTCTTGTTCTCCACCGCCCGGACCTCGATCTCCAGGCCCCCAATCTGGCGCAGCGGTTCCACGGCCCGGTCCAGCGACTCGGCGAACAGCAGCCCCGTCCCCAGGATCACCTTGCGGGGCGCGGGCAGGGCGGCGGGCAGCTCCGGCAGCCCCTCGGTCAGAAAGTCGCGGATCATGCCCACGCCGTTTTCCAGCATGGGGAAGCCCTCGTATTCCTCCTCGGTGGGGAGCGGCTCTCCGGCGAGCAGGTACAGCTCGTCGGAGGGGAAGACGAAACGGGTGCCGCGCTCGGCCAGGAACTGCTTGCGCCAGCGGTTCAGGCGGGCGAGGGTATCCTGCGCCTCCTCCCGCGTGAAGGTCCGCACGTCAGGCAGGTTCTTGCGGTGCCCGGTCAGGCCGATGGGCACCACCGCCGCCGAGATCACGTTGGGGCGGCTGCTGAGGTACTCCACCGTGTCGTCGAGGTGCTCGCGGTCGTTGCGGCCCGGCACGAGGACGATCTGGGTGTACAGGTCGATGGATTCCAGCCGCTCGATCATGGACCTGATCTGCACGGCTTGGGGGTCCTTGACCTTGAGCTTCCACCACTTCATCAGGTCCTGCCGCAGGTCCTGATTGGCGGTGTGGACCGAGACGTACAGCGGCGAGAGGTTCTCGTCGAGGATGCGGTTGATGTCACCTTCGGTGAGGTTGGTCAGGGTGACGAAAGAGCCGTACAGAAAGGACAGGCGGTAATCGTCGTCCATGATGTAGAGGCTCTTGCGAAAGCCGCGCGGCATCTGGTGGACGTAGCAGAAGTCGCACTTGTTGGCGCACTTCTTGATGCCGTCGAACAGCACTTCCTCGAAGTCGAGGCCGGGGTCTTCCCACTCCACGTCGAAGGTGAAGGTGGGTGCGGCCGGGTCATATTCCAGGCGGTGGTGGTCCTGCGCCACGCCCAGCACGCCGCTAAGCACCGAGGGGCGCTCCACCGGGCGGCTGATTTCCAGCGTCGCCCGTCCCTGCGAGAGGCGCCAGCGGTAAGCCAGCACGTCGGTCACGCTCTCCCCGTTCACCCGGATCAGCAGGTCGCCGGGCCGGACGCCCGCGCGGTCGGCGGGGCTGCCCGGTTCCACGGTCTTGATCGGTGCGGGAAACACCTCGGTCGGTTGCGGCATTGCTTCGGCTGCGGTCACGTCTCACCCCTTGCGGGACACGTCATGGCCCCGGTCAAACGGGGAAGTTTAACAGGTGGGCCGGGGCGGCGGGTGTGACAGGCGTCCCGGTTGGGGTGGTCAGCCCTCCCCCATCAGCGCCGCCAGCCCCCGTGAGGCCACGTCCCGCACGCTGCAATTCATATACGGCGTGAGTTCGGTCTCGTCGGGGTTGACCTCGATCACCATTCCCCCCGCCCGCCGCGTCTCCAGCGCGAGGCCCGCCGCCGGATAGACCTGGCCGCTGGTGCCGACGATCAGGGCGACCTCTGCCTCCTCGAAGGCGCGGGCGGCGGCCTCCAACGCGAGCTCGGGTAAGAATTCCCCGAACCAGACGATGTTGGGGCGCATCCGGGAGCCGCACACCGGGCAACTCGGCGGCGGCGTGAAGGCTTCTGGGTCGGGCAGAGGCGCGACCGTCCCGCACGCCTCGCAGCGGGCGGTGCTCAGGTTGCCGTGCAGCTCCACGAGGCGCTCGCTGCCCGCCCGCGCGTGCAGGCCGTCCACATTCTGGGTGGCGAGGAAAAAGCCCTCGCCCTTCCCCCGCTCCAGCCGGGCGAGGAGGTGGTGCGCCTCGTTCGGCTGCGCCCGGCTCACGTCCCGGTAACGGCCCGCGTACCACTGCCACACCGTCTCCGGGTCACGGCGGTACGCCTCCGGGCTGGCGAGGTCCTCCGGGCGAAAGCGGGACCAGTGCCCCGTCTGCGCGTCGCGGAAGGTGGGGATGCCACTTTCGGCGCTCACACCCGCGCCGGTCAGGACGGCCACTCGGCGAGCGGAACGCAGGGCGGCGCGGGCCTGTTCCAGGGTCATGGGGCCAGCCTACTCCCCCGCCGGAAACTCCAGAAACTCGGGCGGCACGGCCTCTGCCAGCCACACGCCGTTCTCGCTGCGGTAGAAGGGGTGCCCGGCTCCGTACATCCGCCCCGCCTGCACCCTCAGCACGACCGACCTTCCCCGCCGTGCCCCCACCTGCCGCGCCGCCCCCTCGTCGCGCGAGAGGTGGACGTGGTGGCGGCCCATCGGCCTGAGGCCCTCCGCGCGAATGGCGTTCAGCACGCCCGCGTGGGTGCCGTGGTACAGCAGGGGCGGCGGCACGGTGAGCGGCAGCCGCAAGTCCACCTCCACGCTGTGGCCCTGGTTGGCGCGGATACGCTCACCCTGAAGCGTGTAGCGCCCCTTGCGGTCGGCGGCGACCACCCGCTCCAGCCGGGACCGGGGCACCCGCAAGGTCCGCAGCACGGCGTCCACGGGTGCCCAGCCGCCCGGCTCCAACGTCACATTCATCTTGTCGGGCGCATGCCGCAGCAGGTAGGAGAGGCGGCGGGAGAGTTGCTCGTCGGTCATGCCCTATTGTCCAGGCCAGAAGGCCGAGGCCCGCCGAGGCGGGACGCGGTAGGCTGACGGGCGTGACCACAACCCATACCGACACGGCCTGGGCCGAACTCCAGACCCGGTTTCAGGAACTTGCCGACCTGGGCGGCATCGGCTCCCTGCTGGGCTGGGACCAGAGCACCTACCTGCCCGCCGGGGCCGCCGCCGGGCGCTCGCGGCAACGGGCGCTGCTCTCGCGGCTGCGGCATGAGCGGGCGACCGACCCGGCCTACGGGCGGCTGCTGGAAGAACTTGGCGGGCGCAGCGACCTCTCCCCCGTTCAATCGCGCATGGTGGCGGTGGCCCGCAAGGACTTCGAGGAAGCGACGCGCTTTCCCGCCGCCTTCGTGGCCGAGTGGAGCCAGCACGGCGGCGAGAGCTACTCGGCGTGGACCGGGGCGCGGCCGGAGAACGACTTCACGCGGATGGTGCCTTACCTCGAGAAGTCGCTGGACCTGAGCCTCCAAGCGGCGAGCTACTTTCCCGAATTCGCAGACCCGATGGACTATTTCATTGACCAGTCCGACGAGGGCATGACCGCCGCGCAGGTGGGCGAGGTCTTCGCGGCGCTCAGGGAGGCGCTGGTCCCGATGGTGGACGCTGTGACCGGGGCCGAGGCGCCCCGCACCGACTTCCTGGCGCGGCACTACCCCGGCGCCGATCAGCTCGCGTTCGGGGAGAGCGTGATCCGGGATTACGGGTACGATTTCGCGCGCGGGCGACAGGACCTCACCCACCACCCCTTCATGACCCGGCTGGGCGGGCAGGACGTGCGCATCACGACGCGGGTGAAGGACAACGACCCCACGGAAGCGCTGTACTCCACCCTGCACGAGTCCGGCCACGCGATGTACGAGCAGGGCGTGGCGGAGGACCTGCTGGGCACCCCGCTGGGCGGCGGCGTCAGCGCGGGCGTCCACGAGAGCCAGTCGCGGCTGTGGGAGAACCTCGTGGGCCGCAGCCGGGCTTTCTGGGCGGCGTACTTCGGCAAGTTCCGCGACGCCTTCCCGGAGCAACTGGGAGACGTGACCGAGGAGGAGATGCACCGCGCCTCCAACGTGGTCGCCCGCTCGTTGATCCGCACCGACGCCGATGAGCTGACCTACAACCTGCACGTCATCACCCGCTTCGAGCTGGAGCGCGAGCTGCTGTCCGGGCGGCTGGCGGTGCGTGACCTCGCCGACGCGTGGCACGCCGCCTACGAGACGAACCTGGGCCTGCGGGCCGAGAGCGACGTGAACGGCGTCTTGCAGGACGTGCACTGGTACTTCGGGAGCATCGGCGGAGCCTTCCAGGGCTACACGCTGGGCAACGTGCTCAGCGCCCAGTTCTACGCCGCCGCCGAACGGGCCAACCCCGGTCTGGAAAGCGACATCGCCCGCGCCGACTTCGGGCGGCTGCACGGCTGGCTGCGCGAGAACGTATACGCCCATGGCCGCCGCTACACACCCAATGAGTTGCTGGAGCGGGCGACCGGGCAGGGCATGACGGTGGAGCCGTACCTGAAGTACCTGCGCGAGAAATATGGGGTGCTGTACGGCGTGACGCTGTAAGGCGCAGCAGGGAGGGCAGCGGACACGAAGCTCCGCCGCCCTCTCCCCTGCCGGCCTACCGCAGATGTCCCAACTTCGCTCCCTTCGTCGCCAGATACCCCGCGTTGTGCGCGTTCTGGCCGACGTGCAGCGGCACCCGCTCCACGACCTCCAGTCCGAAGCCCCCCAGCGAGTGCAGCTTGCGGGGGTTGTTGGTCAGGACGCGCAGGCGCCGGGCCCCCAGCAGGTGCAGCATCTGGGCGCCGATCCCGAAGTCGCGGGCGTCGGCGGGAAAGCCGAGTTGCAGGTTGGCGTCCACCGTGTCGGCCCCGCCGTCTTGCAGGGCGTAGGCGCGAATCTTGTTCAGCAGGCCGATGCCCCGGCCCTCCTGCCGCAGGTAGACGAGGACGCCCCGGCCTTCTTCCGCAATCGCCCGCAGCGCCGCGTCCCGCTGCGGCCCGCAGTCGCAGCGCAGCGAGTGGAAGGCGTCCCCGGTCAGGCACTCGGAGTGGACCCGCACCAACAATGGCTTTTCATCCACCTCGCCCATCACGAGGGCGACGTGCTCGGCCCCGGAGAGGCTGTCCTCAAACCCGACCAGCCGGAACTCGCCGTACTCGGTGGGCAATTTCGCCTCGGCCGCCACCCGCAGGAAGGGGTCGTGTTCCATCCGGTAGGCGATCAGCGCCTCGATAGAGCCGACCTTTAGGCCATGCCTCCCCCCGCAAGCGAGGAGGTCGGGCAGGCGCAGCATCTCGCCGCTGTCGCCCATGATCTCGCAGATCACGCCCACGGGCGCGAAGCCCGCGAGCCGGGCGAGGTCGCAGCCCGCCTCGGTGTGCCCAGCGCGGCGCAGAACCCCACCGGGCCGCGCGACGAGCGGGAAGATGTGCCCTGGACGGCGGAAGTCGGCGGGGGTCGCGGCGGGGTCGGCCAGCGCCCCGATCGTCGCTGCTCGGTCGTAGGCGCTGATCCCGGTGGAGTTGCTGACGTGGTCCACGCTGACCGTGAAGGCCGTGCCGTTGGGATCGGTGCCCCCTCCAAAAGTTCCGGTGCCCACCATCGGCGTGAGGTCCAGCTCGGCGGCCCGCTCGGGAGGCAGGGTCACGCAGATCAGGCCCCGGCCCTCCCGCGCCATGAAGTTGACCCATTCCGGCGTGGCGGTCTCGGCGGGCATGAGGAGGTCGCCCTCGTTCTCGCGGCCCTCGTCGTCCACCAGGATGACCGGACGCCCGGCCCGCAGTTCGGCCAGCAGGTCGGGGATGGGGGCGAGGGTCATCGCGCCACCTCCGGCTGCCCGAAGTCGCGCATGAGCAGCAGCCGCTCGACATACTTCGCCATCTGGTCGGCCTCCAGATTGACCACCGTGCCGGGCCGCCAGTCGCCCAGGGTGGTGACCTCCAGCGTGTGGGGCACCAGCCAGAGGGTGAACTCGTCGGGCGCGAGGTCCGCGCGGCTGCCGCCGGGACCGCCCGTATCCACGACGGTGAGGCTTACACCGTCCACCGTGATGCTGCCCTTCGGTACGAGGTAACGGGCCAGGTGAGGCGCGGCGCGGACGCGCAGGGTGTAGGCGCCGGGTTCCTTGCGCATCTCCAGAACCTCGCCCGTGCCGTCCACATGCCCGCTCACCACATGCCCGCCGAAGCGGCCCGAGGCGGTCATCGCCCGCTCAAGGTTGAGCCGGGCACCGACCCCCCAGTGCGGGGCGGTCTTGGCGAGCGTCTGGCGGCTGAGGTCCACGGTGAACCCCGTCTCGTCCCACCCTGTCACGGTGAGGCAGGTGCCCGAGCAGGCGATGGACTCGCCCAACGCGAGGTCGGACCACATTCGCTCCGGCGTGACGGTCAGGGTGAGGTTGCCGTTTTGCTCGGCGGCGTGCGTGACGCGGCCGACCTGTTCCACGATTCCGGTGAACATCAGTTGTCTCCTCCCGCGCTCAGGCGGGGAATGTCATTCAGCAGGCCCGAGATCAGGACATCCGGGCCGAGGGATTCGATGTGGGGGTCGCGCAGGGCGGCGGCGTGGGCCATACTCCGCGCGGGGCCACTCAGCGGCGACAGGCCCGCGCCCAGCAGCTTGGGAGCCACGAGCGCCCGCACCTCGTCAATGAGTCCGGCCGCGAACAGGGCGCTCGCCAGGGTGGGGCCGCCCTCCAGCAGCAGGCTGGAGAGGTTCAGGCGGCCCAACTGGTGCAGGGCGTCGGGCAGGCCGGTGACCCGCAGTACGTGGGCACCCCGGTCTTCCAGGGCGCGAGTGTCGGCTTCCGGAGCGGTCACGAGGATGGTGCCGGGACGCAACGCACGGGCGGCCAGCGGCGTGCGGGCGCGGGGGTCAAAGATCACCGGGCGGGGGTCGCGTCCGCCCTCCACCCCGCGTGTGGTGAGGCGGGGATCGTCGGCCAGGACGGTGCCGATGCCCACCGCGATGGCGTCCGCCTCGTTACGCCAGCGCATCACCCGCGCCCGCGCTGGGGCAGAGGTGACGGCCCCGTTCGCCTCTCCCGCCGCCGCGACCTTGCCGTCCAGCGTCATCGCGTACTTGTAGGTCACCCAGGGCCGCCCCCGCGTGACCAGCGAGCGGAAGCCTGATTGCTGCCGCAGGGCCTCGGCCTCGCCCACGCCGACGGTCACAGGGATTCTGGCCCCGCGCAGCCTCGCCACGCCACGTCCGGCCACCTGGGGATTGGGATCCAGGGCGGCGACGACCACCCGCCCCACGCCCGCTGCGATCAGGGCGTCGGCGCAGGGGGGGGTGCGCCCAAAATGGCTGCACGGTTCGAGGGTGACGTAGGCGGTCGCGCCCGTAGCCCGCTCGCCCGCTTCCCGCAGGGCGAAGACCTCGGCGTGGGGGTCCCCGGCGCGGGGGTGGAAGCCACGGCCCACCACCTCCCCTGCCTGCACGAGCACGCAGCCCACCGCTGGGTTGGGGGCGGTGCGGCCCAGGCCCCGCGCGGCCTCGGCCAGTGCGAGGGCCATGTGCTCTGCGTCTTCCGGACGTAACACCTCTCCAACGGGCGAGGCGCCAGTCCCAGGACTGTTCATTCCAGACATACGGTGTCGCCGCCCACCGGGGTGGTGGGCAAGGCGGCCTCCTTCTTCCCTCCGGACTTCGGGAGTGACGGCCGCTTGGCGTGTCACGTCCCTCTTACCGTCGGCCCCGGACTCGCACCGGATCGGGCCTCGCGCGTGGTGCAGTTTGCGCGGGCTTCGCGGGCTGACCAGCCAGGAACTGGATCACCGCCGGTGGGGAGTCTCACCCCGCCCCGAAAGAGGTCGGCCCCGGTCCCGCGTGGAACGGGAGCCAGGGCCGATGCTAGCGCGGGCGTGGGGGGCGCACTGTGTGGGGGGAAGCAGGCGGCACGGCGCGGCAAGGGTCTGCCCCGGAAGCTGTTGCCATCCGGGGCAGACCCAATCGCTGGATTTGAGGCCGAGTTTTAGTTCAGGACCCGCCGGGTCGCCGTGCCCGCCGAGTTGGTACAGGTGGCCTCAATCACGAGGTTGCCGCTGATGGTGGAGGGGATAGGGCCGCTGTGCTTATAAGGGAATCCAGCAAAGTCACGGCTGCCCTCCGTGCGGGTCGCCACGATGGTCTGGTTGATGCTGCCCGTGTACTTGAAGGTGCACTTGGCGATGACATCCGTGTAGGTGCTGATCGTGCCCTGGCCGCCGCCGGACTCAATGCTCGTGCCCCGAATCTCGGGGGCCTTGGACGCCACCGGAATGTCACCTCCGGTATTGCCACCGCCCGTGCCGCCCCCCGGAGGCTTCGTGCCGCCGCACGCGCTCAGCAGCACGGTCGTGAGGGCCACACCCGTCATCCATGCGATCTTTATTCATACCCCCGGAGTCTAAACAGCGGGGGCATCGCCACCTGAAAACGGCATTCACCCGGCGTTGACATGCGCCAGCATCAGCCGGGCGGTGGCCTCCAGTGCGTCCGTGTGGGTGCGCTCGTAGGCGTGGCTGGCGTCCACGCCGGGGCCGATCAGCGCGACCGGGTAGTCGCCGCCCGCCCGCCACGCCGCCGTGCCGTCCGAAGCGTAGTAGGGGTAGAGGTCCACCCGCAGCTCCAGCCCCGCCCGCCGCGCCGACTCGCGCAGGCGGTTCCCGAGCGCGTGGTCATACGGCCCGCCACTGTCGGCCACGCAGAGGGTGACGTGGTGCTCGCTGCTCGTCTGCCCCTCGCCCACGGCGGCCATATCCACCGCGATCAGCTCGCCCGTGTGCGGCGGGATGCCGGTCGCGGCCCCGTGTCCGACCTCCTCGTAGGTGGTGATGTGAAAGGCGACCGTGCGAGCGGGCGGCGTCTCCCGCAGGGCGCGGGTCACGCCCACGAACACGGCGACGGCCGCCTTGTCGTCGAGGTGGCGACCCTTGATGTACCCAGCCTCGGTGAGCAGGGCGCGGGGTTCAAAGCTCACGAAGTCACCCACTTCAATCCCGAGCGCCCGCGTCTCCTCCGGGGAGGCGGTGCGGGCATCCAGCCGGACCTCCATCACGCTCTGCTCGCGCCTCAGCTCGCGCAGGGCGGGGCCGTGAACGTGGGTGCTCTGGAGGGTGTTCACGACGGTGCCCGTGACCACCTCGCCGCCCTGGGTATGCACCTGCACGTATGCGCCCTCCACCGTCGCCCAGTCGTAGCCCCCCAGCATGGCGAGGCGCAGACGGCCACCCTCCTTGATCTCCTTGACCATCGCTCCCAGCGTGTCCACGTGGCCGCTGAAGGTGGTGTGGCCCGCGCCCGTCCCGGCGATCTCCCAGGTCAGCGCCCCCTTCTTCGTGCGGGCGTGCGGGACGCCGAGGGTGTCCAGCTCGGCCTCCAGCAACTGAATCGCCCCCTCGGTGAATCCGGTCGGGCTGGGGGTGTTGAGCAAGCGCAGCAGCAGGTCCACGGTGGCGGGGAGGTCGAAGCTCATGGGGGGCAGCATAGCGGCGGGGGGCGCTTGACCTTCCCCCAGGGGCAGGCCGCATGCTGCCCTCACCTCCGGAGGGCCGCATGACCGACACGCAGGACACCCTTTCTATCGGCGCCTTTGCCTGCGCCTCGCGCCTGAGCCTGAAGGCGCTGCGGCTCTACGACGACCTCGGCCTGCTGCCTCCCGACCGGGTGGACCCGGACACGGGCTACCGCTTCTACGCGCCCGCCCAAATCGGGACGGCCCGCCTGATCGGCCTGCTGCGCACGGTCGAGATGCCCCTAGCCGACATTCGCGCCCTGCTGGACGCCCCCGCGCATGAGCAGGCCGGGCGGGTCGAGGCGCACTGGCGGGAGGCGCAGGCCCTTCACCTTCAGCGGGCCGCCGTCGCGCGGCACCTGATCCACACCCTGAGGGGAGATCCCATGCCCACGAGTTACGAAGTCCAGTCCCGCGACGTGCCCGCCCAGACGGTCCTGACCACCCAGCGCCGGGTGTTCCTGCCGGACCTCAGTGCCTACATCGGTGCCTCAATGGACCGCCTGCACGCCGAGGTGCAGGCGCAGGGGGCGGAGGTCGCTGGACCGCCCGTCGTGATCTACCACGGCGAGGTCAACGCCGACTCCGACGGCCCGGTGGAGGTCTGCGTGCCCTACCGGGGGCCGGTGCAGCCGGGTGGCGACTTCACGGCCCGCGAGGAACCTGCCCACACCGAGGCTTTCGTGACCGTCCGCAAGGCCGACTTTGAGTACCACGAGCTGATGGCCGCTTACGACGCGGTGGACCGCCACGCCCGCGCCCACGGCACTCGCACCGGCCTCTCCTGCCGCGAGGTCTATCCCTACGACTGGGACGCGGCGGGACCAGACGACCCGGCGGGCGAGGTGGCCTGCCCGTACCAGCCGCGCGGCTAACCTGTCCTTTTCTACGGCCCCCGGTCCCACCCGCCGGGGGCGGTACGCTGCCTCCCATGAGCTACGCCGACACGCTGGGGATGCGGGTGCTGGAGGCCACGCCGGGCCTGACCCGCGTCACGCTGACCGTCACGGAGGGGGGATTGAACCTGCACGGCACCGCGCACGGCGGCCTGCTGTTCTCCCTCGCGGACGAGGCCTTCGCGGTCATCAGCAATCTGGAGGCGCAGGCGGTGGCGGTCGAGACGCACCTGAGCTTTTTCCGGGCGGCGCGGCCGGGCGACCAACTCATCGCTGTCGCCACGCCCGAGCGGGTGGGCCGCACCTTGGCGACCTACCGGGTGGAGGTCCGGCGGGGCGAGCAGGGGCCAGTGCTGGCGCTGTTTCTGGGGACGGTATCGCGGCGGGAGCGGGGTCAGTCGGAGTGATTCTTATTCTTGGGCCGGTGAAATTGTGCTGGACGTGCAAGGTCGTCAATCCAGACATCCCAGCCGTTTTTTGAAGCGCCGGACACCGCTCCTGCGGCGGCACTCGGAGACGGGTAAACCACGTCTACCGCGTACTTGATCTGGTCGCCTTGTCGAACCAGTTGCCCTGTGCCCAGCAGTTGTTCCCGGTGAAGTTGTACGCCCGTCGCGTAGGCTTTGACCTCGGGGACGAGCGTACTACCTGCTTTCACAGTCCACGTCCCGTCGGCAGGACAGTAAATGGCGTGAGCCACCGCTTCCAGAATCCGGTAGGTGAAGTGAATTTCTTCGGTGGGTTGGGGAGGCTGCTCTGCTTTGCCGGTGGTCTGATGAGGCTGGAGCATGGGCGTGGGCGGCTGACGTCGCTGTTTTGTAGGTGAATTTTGTGCGGCGACCTCCTGCTTCACAGGCTTGCCCAACAGCACGTCCCGTTCTGCCTCGGTGATCTTGCCCGCTTCCACCGCGTTCTCGGCGGCGAGTTCGAAGGTCGGAATCTGGTACCTGGCCTGAATCGCCTCCACGATGGGGCGCTTTTCCCGCTGAATCCGGGCCTCGTCGCGGCGTTGGTGCTGGCGCTGCCGGACCGTCTCCACAGCTCCGGCAAAGGCGTCCGCCCGCCACGTTTCCGCGTCCAGCAGCGTGGCAAGGTCGTGGGCGAAGGTGTCCCCCTCCTGCGCGAGTTCCACCCGCAGGGCGACCCGTTCCTCCCATTTGCCGGGCAGATGCTCGTCGATGGCGATCCACACGCGGCCATTGGTGACGATGGCCCAGCGCGTGCCCTCGTTGACGGCATAGGTGGCCGCCTGCTGGAAGTGGACCGCGCCCAGCGTCACGCCCATGCCCTTGATCTCCAGCGCGAACTTGCCCGCCCCGGCCCGGATCAGGAAGTCGGCGCGGTTCCCGGTCGCGTTCGTTTCCTCCGGCACGACTTCCGCCGGATTCCAGATGTCGAAACCCGCTGCCTGCAAGAGCCGCAGCACGATGGCCTGCCGCACCACCGCTTCGCCGGGACTGGGAGAGGTCGCCAGCCACTGCTGAATGTCATGGACCGCGTCACGGACGGGGAGAATCGGGCCGGGCATGTGCGGCGAGTGTAGCAGCGCCTCTACTGGAACTGCCCCTCATTCGGGCGACTGCTTCACGGAAGACAGGAGGTTTCACCGGTAAAATATTTCCTTGTAAACTAGCTACTGAGGAGGCTGTATGGATCAACGTTCGTTCTGGCCCGCCCTCGTCCTGACGGTGCTGGCCGGGGGGCTGCTCCCGCTACAATTCGCGGTGAATGGGGCGCTGGCCGATGAGCTGGGGTCGGTGACGCTGACGGGCACGCTCTCCTATGCGGCGGGAGCCCTGGGGCTGCTGGTCTTGCTGGGGCTGACGCGGCAGCGGCCCGACTGGGAGGGCGCCCGGCAGGCCCCGCCCTGGAGTTGGCTGGGCGGGGTCGTCGGCAGCGCCTATGTGGTGGGCAGTGTGGTACTCACGCAGGCGCTGGGCACCGCCGTGGCGACCACGCTGGTGATCGCCGCGCAGGTCGTCACGGCGATTCTGCTCGACCACCTGGGGGTACTGGGGCTGGAGCGGCGGCGGGTCAACCCGGTGCGGGCGGGAGCGCTGGCACTCGTCCTCGCCGCGCTGGGATTGCGGCTGTGGGGAGCGGCATGAACGCCGGGCTGCTGCTGGGCACGCTGGGGGCGGGCATCGGCCTCGCGGCGGGGCTGGTCTTCAACGTGCGGCTGGCGCGGGCGCTGGGGACTCCGCTGGCGGCCACCCTGGTGAACTTTCTGGTGGGCGGGGTGCTGCTGGCGGCCTTGTGGCTGGTCGGCGTCGGTCGGGCGGGTCCGGCGCACCTGCCGCCCCTCTGGATGCTGACGGGTGGGTTGCTGGGAGCCAGTTACGTCACCCTCAACCTGATCGGGGCGGCCCGGCTGGGGGTGGGCGTGGGGACGGTGGCCGCGACGCTGGGGCAGTTGCTCGTGGCGCTGGCGCTCCCCGCGCTGGGCTGGCTGGGGCAGACGCAGCGGCTCCCCTCGGCGGCCGAGGGCCTCAGCGCCCTGCTGCTGCTGGCCGCCGTCGCCCTGCTCGCCGGGGACCGTCAGCGGGCGGGCGGGGGGCGGGGATGAAGACCGCCGACCTGCTGGCCCGCATCGAGGAGGACTGGCAGCGGGAGAGGCCGGACCTTGACCCCGACCCCATGCTGACCGTAATCGCGGTGCAGCGGACGAGCCAGACCTTACAAGCCGCCCTAGAGGCCTTCTTTGCCCGGCACGACCTGACCCCCTCCGCCTTCGATGTGCTGGCGACCCTGCGCCGCTCGGCCCCGCCGGAGGGCCTGACGCTGGGCGACCTCGGCACGCTGATGGCCGTGACCCCGCCCGCCGTCACCAAGCGGGTGGATGGGCTGGAGCGCCGGGGGTGGGTCGCCCGCCTGCCTGACCCACGCGACCGCCGCACCGTCCGCGCCGCCCTGACGCCGGAGGGCCGCGCCGCCGTGGGCAGGTTGCTGGAAGCCCACGTCGCCCACGAGGAAGCCCTGCTGCGGGACCTGACACCGCAGGAGCGGGCCACCTTGCGGGAGCTCTTGCTGCGGATCGCGCCCCAGGACGAGTGACGATGCTGCAAAACCGTTCCGCCTATGTTATGTTATTTACGTAAGGAGGCAGCATGCTGCACATCGAATTCATCACCGATCTGGGCGCCCGAGTCACAGTGGACGTGGAGAGCGCCGACAAGCTGCTCGACGTTCAGCGGCAGTATGGCCGCCTGGGCTGGACGACCGGCGATATCCCGTCCGGGGGCTACCAGTTCCCCTTCGACAACGAACCCGACTTCGACTGGAACCTGATCGGCGCCCGCAAGTGGACCAGCCCCGACGGCGAGGAACTGATCATCCACCGGGGGCACGCCTACCGCCGCCGCGAGCTGGAGGCCGTGGACAGCCGCAAGATGAAGCTGCCCGCCGCCGTGAAGTACAGCCGGGGCGCCAAGAACACCGACCCCGAGCACGTCCGCGAAAAGGCCGACGGCGAGTTCGAATACGTCACTCTGGCGATTTTCCGGGGGGGCAAGCGGCAGGAGCGTTACGCGGTTCCCGGTAGCCGCCCCGCCCCCGCCGGACCCCGCCCCGCTCCGGCCCCCGCGAGCCGCGCCCAGCCGCAGGCCCGCCCGGCCCCGGCAGCGGTGGCCGACGAGGAAACGCCGTTCTGACCGCTTGAGGGGAGGGAGCGCCTCGCCCTAGCCCCTCCCCTGTCCCTCAATCACCCCCCGCACGTCGGCAGGCTGCCAGCCCTCGGGCTTGAGCAGCTTGCCGTCTTCACGTCTCGGGCCGCCGAGTTTCGCCATGTTGGCGCGGTGAACCTCCGCGAACACGGCGTCGGCGTCAATGCCGAGGGTCATGAGCGCCCCGTAGGTCACGTAGAGCAGGTCGGTGAGCTCATGGGCCAGCGGGGCGAGGTCGCCGGGAGGCACCGGCTCGCCCGCCTGGAGACGGGTCAGCAGGGCCGTGAACTCGGCCTCCAGCTCGCTGGTTTCCTCCCGGATAAAGGTCCGCCGCAGCTTCAGGAGATCGTGGCTGGGGACCGTGGCCTGTTCGGGGACGGTGAAGCCAGAAGCGCGGTGAAGTTGGACGACGCGCTGGGCGTTGGTGAGGGGTGATTCAGGCACCCGCCGATGCTAGGCCAAAGGAACAGGGAGAGGGAGAGCCCGTGTGGACTCTCCCTGCTTGTCTGGTGCGGGTGACTGGACTCGAACCAATCGGGGACCGGCCTCCGGCCCGCTCGCGCGCCCGTTTGATGGGAGGTGGGCGTCTCCCTCCGGCCCCTCTCGGAGCCAGGGGGAAGTATGCCGCAGCCTCCCCCACCCCCACATGTGCCGAATGGTCACCTGGCCTTAAGACAAATGGCGTGCCAGCGCGGAAAATCGCAGGCGTTCTCACAGTCTGGCGTCACACGTCCAGCACCCGGTAGCCGTAGGCGTTCACCACGCAGGCGCCGCTGGCCTCGTCCACGTAATCCGCTTTGCGGCCCTCGTACTCGTGGACGTGGCCGTGGACCACGAGGCGGGGGCGGCGGCGGGCCATGAAGCGGGTGATTTCGGGGCAGCCCCGGTGGGCGTAGTCGCTGCCGGTGTGCGGCCCCAGCGGCGGCGCGTGGGTGAGCAGCACGTCCACCCCCCGGCGGGCCTGCCACGCGAGCCACCCCAGGCCGCGCCGGGCCTGCGACGGCGAATACTGCCCCTCGCCGCCGGGCCGGTAGCGCGGCACCCCGCCCCAGCCCGCCACCCGCAGCCCCGCCGCCGTCACCACCCGGCCATGCACCGGGATCACCCCGCGTGGAGGAATCGGGCCGTCCCCCTCGTCCACCGACTCGTCGCCGTGGTTGCCGTGGACATACAGGATGGGCACGGTGAGTACGCTCGCCAGGAATTCGAGGTAATAGCCCGGCAGGTCGCCCGCCGCGAGCACCAGGTCCACCGCCGGGGCCGAGCGGGCAAAGCCCTCGCGGTACACGAAGGGATGCACCATGTCGGCCAGCACCAGCACGCGGCGCGGCGGGGTGGGGGGCGGGGCGGCGGAGGGGAACACGGGGACCGGCCGAGTGTAGCGTGCCGGGCACGGGCGGCTGTGGCCGGGGGCATAATCTTGCAGCCCTGAGGCATACCCCGGCCCGGCCCTTAGCCTGGAAAGTATGGACCTGAGCATTCTGGGTATTCCGATGGACCTCGGCGCGGGCCGCCGGGGGGTCGACATGGGGCCGTCGGCGCTGAGAAACGCGCATCTCGCCCGCACGCTGCGGGGGCTGGGGCACACGGTGACGGACCTCGGGGACGTGGAAGTGCCCATCCCCGAGACGCTGGACAAGCACGCGGAGAGCGGGCTGATTTTCCTCGACCCCATCATCGCCGCCTGCCGCAGCGCCGCCGGGCGGGTGGCCGCGCTGCCGGAGGGCACCTTCCCAGTTACCCTGGGCGGCGACCACTCGGTGAGCATGGGCACCGTCACGGGCAACGCCCTGCGCGGCGGCTCCCCCCGGCGCACCGGGCTGATCTGGGTGGACGCCCACACCGACTACAACACCCCGGAGAGTAGCCCCAGCGGCAACATCCACGGGATGCCCGTCGCGCACCTGACCGGGCTGGGCGACCCGCAGCTCTCCGGCCTGGGCGGGGGCTGGCACCTCCAGCCCGAGGACATCGTGATGATCGGCATCCGCAGCGTGGACGCGAACGAGCGCGAATTGCTGCGGGAGGCTGGAATCAAGGCCTACACCATGAAAGACGTGGACCAGCTCGGGATCACCCGCATCACCGAGGAGACGCTGGAGCGCCTCTCTGACACCGAGCGCCTGCACGTCTCCTTCGACGCCGACGCCCTCGACCCCTCGGTCGCCCCCGGCGTGGGCACCCCGGTCCCCGGGGGCCTGACCTACCGCGAGGGGCACCTGCTGATGGAACTGCTCTCGGAGTCGGGCCGGGTGACCAGCCTGGACATCGTGGAGGTCAACCCGGTCCTCGACACCCGCAACCAGACCGCCGAGGTGATGGTGGGGATGGCCGCCAGCCTGCTGGGGCAGCGGATTCTGTAGCCTGACCCCGATGCCCTACGCCGTTCGCCTGCAATATGTCCACAAGGACGCCCACGGGGACGATGCCCTGCTGGACGAACCCCACTGGCTGGAGAGCGACGCGGGCGAGCGCCGGGTCTTCCCCAGCGCCGACGAAGCCGGGGCCGCCGCGCAGGAATGGATCACCGAAGGCTGGCGGGCCGAGGTGGTGGAGGTCGCGCCGGGTCAGGCCCCTTCCAGCGGGTCGGGCGACAGGTAGGGCTGCGCCGCGTCAAAGCCCGCCAGCGCCCCCGGCGAGAGTCGCCAGTCGTCCCCGTCGCGGGTGGCCTCGCCGGACTGCACCAGCCGGTTGAGTTCGGCCTCGACCCGCTGCTGTGCGCGGCGCAGGGGCATCCCGGCAGCCCCCTCTACCCCGCGCCAGGTCAGGAAGGCACGGTGAAAGTCGGGCAGGGCATCGAGGCCGATGCGGGTTTCCAGGGCGCGCCACGAGAGGGATGGAGAGGCCATGTCCCCGTTCTACCGCGCCGCGTACAATGCCCGCATGACCGGCGGCTCCCCTCCTGACCCCTCCCCGGCGCCCCTGCCCCCGGACTTGGTCCGGCAGCTTGAGGCCCTGGGCGGGCAACTCGTGTGGCGCGTCGGCAAGGACGAGGTCAGCGACGAGGTGGTGGTACGGCTGGGGTACGCCTCGGCCACGCCGCGCTTCGCGCACCTGCCCCGGCTCCGCAGCGCGAACGACGCCGAGCTTCAGGCCGCGCTGAGCGAGAACCGGGTGGTGATCGAGTGGGTGGATTGAGGCAGGAGTCGGCTCTGGAAGTGATTTCGGAAAGTCACCTTAACTTGATAAACACGGCTTCTCTACTCCTCCCCCCTTGCGGGGGAGGTTGGGACTGGTACAGCTCCGCAGGAGAGGGGGGTGGACGGCGCAGCCGTTCCAGACGACAGAGACGACATCTAGACTTTGCTGCCAAGCCCCTCTGCAAACAAACTCCGAGCTTCCCCCCGCCAGCTTCCAACCGCCGGAGGCCCTGTGCTCCTTGAAGCCCGGCAGGCCTTCACGCTGACCCATCCCGGCGGACAGGAAGCCGCGCTCTCCTTCGTGCGCGACGCAGGCGTGTCCTTGTCGCGGGTGCGCTTCCTGCGGGATTTGCGGGCGGACGTGTCAGGGGTGCGCGGCGAACTCGTGGTGCCCGTGCCGCTGCTGGGGGAGGTGGACCTGCCCTTTTTCAGCACCCTGCACCCCACCCCGGACGGCGCGGAGTTGCAGCCCCAGCCCGTCACGGGCGAGCGGGCCTGGGTGGAGGTCGCGGGGCAGGCGCGGGTGAGCGCGGCGGGCGAGATGGCCTTTGATTTCCAGTTCCGCGCCCACCTGCGGCTCCCGGAGGCCGAGGGGTGGGGCGGTGCCGCTTTCGAGAAGATGGTGCGCTCGGCGGCGGAGCGCACGCTCACGCGGCTGGCGGGGGAATTGCCGCAGGGAATTGGGGCGGCGTTGCCGGACGCTGCCCGGTAGCCGGATGCCCTTTTCGCTCTCGGCACCGCTGGAGTAGGCTGCCCCGGTGCCGCCCCCGCACCGGAAGGCGGCCACCGTGCGGGGACCGCAGCGACATCCCTCTCCAGGTGGTTCTGTGAGACGCCCCCCCGCACGAAGGAGCATTCATGCGGAAGTACTACACGTCGGAATCGGTATCGGAAGGCCACCCGGACAAGCTCGCGGACTTCATCTCGGACAGCATCCTGGACGAGTTTCTGCGTCAGGAACCCGCCAGCCGGGTCGCGGTCGAAACGCTGCTGACCACCGGCATGGCGGTCGTGGCGGGCGAGGTCACCGCGCAAAACGCCCGGGTGGACGTGCAGAAGACGGTGCGCGACGCCGTGATGAAGGTGGGCTACACCCGCGCCAACTACGGCTTTGACGCCGAGTACAGCGCCGTGCTGGTCGCCCTGCACGAGCAGTCGCCCGAGATCGCGGGGGGGGTCAACTTCTCGGAAGAGTGGCGCGAGATGTCAGAAGATGAACGCGCCCGCCCTGAAAACGAGTACTCGCGCATCGGCGCGGGCGACCAGGGCCTGATGTTCGGCTACGCGACCGACGAGACGCCCGAGCTGATGCCGCTGCCCATCAGCCTCGCGCACCGGCTGACGCGCAAGCTGGCCGAACTGCGCAAGAACGGGACGCTGCCCTACCTGCGCCCCGACGCCAAGGCGCAGGTCACGGTGGTCCGCGACGGCGAGCCGCACGAGGCGCGGGAAACCTTCGTGGACACGGTCGTCATCAGCGCCCAGCACAGCGAGTCGGTGACCCAGGAGCAGATTCGGGAAGACCTGCTGGAACACGTGGTCCGGGCGGTGATCCCGGCGGAACTGCTGACCGCCAACACCAAGTACTTCATCAACCCCAGCGGGCGCTTCGTGATCGGCGGGCCGCACGGCGACACCGGCCTGACCGGGCGCAAGATCATCGTGGACACCTACGGGGGCGCGGTGCCGCACGGGGGCGGGGCTTTCTCGGGCAAGGACCCCACCAAGGTGGACCGCTCGGCGGCGTACTACGCGCGGTACATCGCCAAGAACCTCGTCGCGGCGGGGCTGGCGCGGCGGGCGCTGGTGGAGGTCGCCTACGCGATCGGGCGGGCTAATCCCGTCTCCCTTCGGGTGGACACCTACGGCACGGGGACTGTGAGCGACGAGCGGCTGGCCGAACTCGTCCGCGAGCACTTCGACGCCCGCCCCCAGGCGATCATCGCGGAGCTGGACCTGCTGCGGCCCATCTACGCGCAGACCGCCGCTTACGGGCACTTCGGCCGCCCCGAGTTCCCCTGGGAGCAGACGCGGAAGGCGGAGGCGCTGCGGGAAGCGGCTCAGGGCGTGACGACCGCCTGAGCGGACCTGCGCCCCCCTCTCCCCCACGGCCCCGGCGGGTGCGTGGGGGCTTTTGCTATTCGGTCCCGGCCGCTCGCCCAGCTTCCCGCGCCGCGTACACGTCGGCGAACTTGCGGCGCAGGGCGGCGGCGCTGGCGCGGGGCACCATCTCGGAGATGTCGCCGCCGTAGGAGGCGATCTCGCGGACCATCGTGGAGCTGACGAAGCTCCAGCGGGTCGCCGCCATGATGAACACCGTCTCGACCTCCCCGATCTGGCGGTTGAGGTGTGCGATCTGGAGTTCGTACTCGTAGTCGGACACGGCCCGCAGCCCGCGCAGGATCAGTCCCTGCTGCTGCTGGGCCATGTAGTCCACCAGCAGGCCGCCGAAGGTGTCCACGCTGACGTTGGGCAGGTGCGCGGTCGCCTCGTGCAGGATCGCCAGCCGCTCCTCCAGGGTAAAGAGGTGCTTGCCCTGCTTGCGGGCGTTGTGCATCACGGTGACGGTCACGTGGTCGAAGATGCGCGAGGCCCGCGTCAGCACGTCCATGTGGCCGCTGGTGATGGGGTCAAAGGAACCGGGAAAGACCGCGTTCATGTGGTCCCGATCTTATCCGCCCCGGTGCTCCCCTCCCGCCGGTACAGGGTCAGGATGTTGCTCCCATAGGCCCGTTCCTCGCGCTCCCAGCCGGGCGCGTCCTCCAGGCGCACCTGCACGGGATGCTGGCAGACGAGCAGGCCGCCGGGCGCCACCACCCCCGAGGCCAGCAGGCGGCGGGTCAGCGCGGGGATGTCCTGCGTGTAGGGCGGGTCGCTGAACACCACCTCGAACTCGCCGACGCGCCCCAGCAGCGCGGAGGCGTCGCCGCGCACCACCCGCACGGGGAGGTCCAGCAGCCGGGCGTTGCCCTCGATGGCCCGCACCGCCGCCGCGTCCCGTTCGATCAGGGTGGCCGCATAGCCCCGGCTGGCCGCCTCCAGCCCCACCGCGCCGCTGCCGCCGTGCAGGTCGAGAAAGCGCCCCGAGGGAACGCGGGTGGCGAGCAGATCAAAGAGGCTTTTGCGCACCCGCGCCCCGCTGGGCCGGGCACTCGCGGGCACCTTGAGGGCGCGGCCCTTGGCACTGCCAGCCAGAATGCGGACACTCATCGCCCGGCAGGGTAACGCACGCGCCCCCCGGACCGCCGCGTCCGGGGGGCAGGTTGAGGTGAGGGCCGGGGCTTTACATCCCCATCATGCGGACGGCAGTGCAGGCCACGCCGGGATCGGCCGGGGTGCCCGTAGCGTCAGCCGCCGTGTGGACGTTGTAGTAGGTCGCGTTCATCACGTCGGCGCGGGGCACGCTCTTGGAGAGCGTCAGCATGCCGCTCGCGTCGGTCCGGCCGACCATCGCGGTGCTGAGAATGGGCGCTCCGTTGCTGGCGCAGGGAGTGGTGCTCGCCGTGCCCTGGAGGTGATAGTGCGCCACGTAGTACTGGTTGGGCGCGAGGCCCATCACCCGCGCCTCGGTCATCACCATGTCGCCCGAGACGCTGGCCCGGACGGTTCCGCTGGGGTTGAGGCCCTTGGCGTCGGCGGCAGGCTGCTTGCCCAGCGTGTAGGGACTGCCGGGCAGCATCGTCGTGGTGCAGGAGGCGAGGGCGAACGGCAGGGACAGGGCCAGCAGGAGACGCGTCTTCATGGCAAACCTCCGGAATCTAGGGGGGAATTGGGACGAACGGGCTCTACTGTGAGGCCGCCTGCGCAGGCTGGAGTGTCTGATGCGCTTCACTCTGAAGCTGGAGTGAAGAGTGGACCAACCGGGTAATCCTGGTCCGCCGAATGCCCTAGTCTGAACTCAGTCCAAACCCGTCACTCCGCTTCACTTCTCGCGCTCCGGGAGGAGTTTTTCATGACACAGCCCACGTCCGCCGACCTTCAGGCCCTGTTCGAGACGCAGCGTCGGCACCGCTGGCGAGCCGGGCAGACGACTGCCCCCGAGCGGCAGGCCCTCCTGAGGCGGCTGGGGGCCGCCATTCAGCGCCACCGGGTCGCGCTGGCCGGGGCGCTCGCGCTGGACCTCGGCAAGAGCCGCGCTGAGTCGGAGATTACCGAGCTGCACGCCACGGTGGAGGAGCTGCGGCACGCCGTGCGGCACCTTCCGCGCTGGATGGCGCCGCGCCGGGTCCGCACGCCCACCACCCTGCTGGGCACCCGCAGCGAGATCGAGTTCCAGCCGCGCGGGGTCACCCTGATCCTGAGCGCCTGGAACTACCCGGTGAACCTCGCGCTCGTGCCGCTGATCGCCAGCCTTGCGGCGGGCAACACGGCGGTCCTCAAGCCCAGCGAGAAGGCCCCCGCCACCGCCCGCGCCCTGCGGAGGCTGCTGGAGGAAGTCTTCGAGCCCCGGCTGGTCGCGGTCGTGGAGGGAGACGCGGGGGTCGCAGGGGCGCTGACCGAGCTGCCCTTTGACCACATCTTCTTCACCGGGAGCGGGGCCATTGGGAAAAAGGTGCTCGCCGCCGCCGCGCCCAACCTGACGGGTGTGACGCTGGAACTGGGGGGCAAGAGCCCCGCCATCGTCCACGAGAGCGCCGACCTGGGCCTCACCGCCGAGCGGCTGGCCTGGGGCAAGTTCCTGAATGCCGGGCAGACCTGCGTGGCGCCCGACTACGTGCTGGTGCCGGAGGTGCTGCAAGGGAGTCTGATGGCGCGGCTCCGCGAGGTGATCCCCCACCGCTTCGGGGAAGCCGAGCGGCTGCGAAAGGGCACCGACTACGGGCGAATGGTAGACGGCCGCAGCGTGGAGCGGCTCTCGCGCCTGACGCGGGACAGCGTGGCGATGGGGGCACGGGTGGAACTGGGCGGCGACTTCGACCCCCCCTCGCGCTTCATCTCGCCCACGGTGGTGACGGGCGTGACCCCCGAGATGCCGCTGATGGCGGAGGAACTGTTCGGCCCGGTGCTGCCGGTGCTGACCTACCGCGACTTCGGGGAGGCGCTGGCCCTGGTGCGGCGGCTCGACCCCCCGCTCGCGCTGTACACCTTCGCCGAGGACGAGGGGGCGGTGGAACAGGTCCGTCGGGAAACGACGAGCGGCGGCCTCGTCGTCAACGGCACGGTGGTTCACCTCAGCAATCCGCACCTGCCCTTCGGGGGCGTCGGCCCCAGCGGGATGGGGCGGTATCACGGCGAGTACGGCTTCCGGACCTTCAGCCACGAGCGAGCCGTGCTGCACGAGGGCCGGGGCAGCGGCGTGCGCTTCCTGTATCCGCCCTACGGCCGCCCGCTGCCCCGCTTCGTGGCCTGGGCGATGCGGAAGCTGGAGGGATGACCCCAGGGACGACCCGGAGGCTGGACCTCGTCGGGGCGCTCACCGCCGGGGGCCGCTCCAGCCGCTTCGGAACGGACAAGGCGCTCGCCCGACTGGAGGGGCGAACCCTGCTGGAGCATGTTGCCGCGAGTCTGGAGGGGTGCCCGGTGCGCCTGCTGATCGCGCCGCCCGGACGGTACGCCCTCCGCAGTTGGCTCCCGGTGTCCGACACCCGGCCTGGCGAGGGGCCGCTGGGAGCGCTGGAGGCGGCCCTTTCCGCCGCCGAACAGCACACGGGGCCGGGCTGGGTTGCCTTCGCGGGCGTGGACCTACCCCGCCTGACCCCGGCGTACTGGGCGCTGCTGGCCGGGGCGCGGACGCCGGACGCACGCTCGGTCCTCTGCCTGGACGCGGCGGGGCGAGCGCAACCGCTGGGGGCGCTGTATCACACGAGCCTGCGCTCCCACGTGACCACGCTGCTGGACGCGGGCGAAGGCCGATTGCGCCTTGCCGCGCGGGACGTGGTGACGGTGCCCCACGAAGCCGTCACGCGGGTCAGTCCGCACGCCCTCCACAACGTGAACACGCCCGCCGACCTCGCGACGCTGGAGGCGGGAACAGGGCAATAAAAAAGCCGCCTCTTCGGGGGGTGATAAAACCAAGATAGCGCGGTATGCAATATGCGTCAACCGTAGCGCTCCCGATGCTCGCGCTTCAGACGGACATATTCCTCGTTGGCCTCGGCCTCGTCCCACTTCGCCTTGAAGATGCGGGCGGATTCGGCCTTGACGGGGTCCTCGGGCTGACGGGGCAACTCGGCGCGGCCGTGCGCTCCGGACTGGCCTTTCTTATCGTCGGGCACGGGGCCGTCGTACTTCTTGCCGCCCTTGTGGTTGGCATATCGGCGGGAGCGGGTAAAGCCCATCTGGAGGAACTTGCGGGCCATGTCCGCCCCCACGAAGTCCCCGGCCCGCAGGTAGTCCAGAAACATCGCGTAGATCGCCTCGCTGCTCTCGCGGGCGACCTCCGGCGTGGCGAAGCGCCAGTGCGGAAGAAGTTCGGACTTGTACGGCTGCACCAGCAGCACGCCCTGCTCGCCTATCCCGACCCGGTACAGCTCAGGGTGCGCCCGCAGGTCGAGTTCGGCGTAGTTCAGCGAGTAGTCGAATTTGGGGCGGGGCATCGGGGCTCCTTTCGGGGTCTGGAGAAGACCACCGGGGCGGCCCGGTGGTCTCTTCGGCTTCTCGCTTCGCTCGGCCCTTCGGGCGGCCGTCAGTTCATCCGGTCGTCGTCCATCATCGCCTGGAGCATCCAGCGAATCTTGTCGATGGTGGCGGCGTAGCCGGTGTAGAGGTCGGCGGTGACGGGGTCGTTGGCCTCGTCCACCGTCTGCGAGTCGTCGCGGTAGCCCCGCGCCACGCGGGTCAGGTCGTTCACGAGGTCGGCGACCTGGGTGCGGGCGTCGCGCACCGTCTCCTGGGGCACCTGCACGAGGCTGAAGCGGGCGATGTCCTCAGGCGCGGCGATGGGGCTGCCCCCCAGCGCGACGAGGCGCTCGGCCTGCTCGTCGATGCCCCCGAAGATTTCCTCGATGAACTCATCATAGGCGAGGTGCAGGTCGCGGAAGAAGCGGCCCCGGATGTCCCAGTGGTACTTCTTGAACTTGAGGTACAGGCTGATGGTGGTCGCGAGGTTGCGCTGCAGGGTCTCGCCCACGGTGCCGAACTCCTCTTCGGAGAGGTAGCCGTGGTCCACGAGCTGGTTGTGCGCGGTGTTCAGGTGCGCGGCGTCGGCCTTGGCCTCGCCCCCCGGCATGGCTCCGGCGGCCTCGCGGCCCTGGGCCGTCTCCGGAGTCTCCACCGGCATCTGCACCGCGTCGTCGGTCGCCTTGCGGCGGCTCCCGCCCTTGCTGCCCGCTGCGGCCTTGGAGGTTGCGGCACTCTTTCTGGTCATGCGGTCACGCTACGCCCGCAGCCCCAGAGCCGCCCATACGGGCTTTCTTCACGCTTGACCCCCGGCCTATGCTGAGGCTCCGATGACTGGCCCCCCGGAAGCCGACCAGCTCTCCGACCTGCTGGCCGAGCTGCGCATCCTGCTGCAGGGCGCCCAGGTGCTCAACAGTTTCCTGATTATCCTGCCCTTCAATGTCGATTTCGGGGAGGTAGCGGCCACCGAACGCTGGGTCTACACGGCGACCTTCCTGTGCTCGGTGGTCAGTCTGGTGCTGCTCAGCGCCCCGGCGATGCACCACTACCTGCGCCGCCCGATGCGCCACCCCCAGGAGTTCAAGCGCACGGCCACCCGGCTGGTGCGGGTGGGGTCGGTGTTCATGTCGCTGGCGCTGGTGCTGGCGACCCGGATGGTGGCGGGGGCAGTCGGCCTTCCCGCCGCCCTGACGTGGCTGCTTCGGGGGGGGCTGGCGCTGCTGCTCGGCGGGGTGTGGTGGGCCTTGCCGCTGAGCCACGAGCGGCGCGAGTACGGCGGCCCGAAACGCGACTAGGGGACGCCTGGGCGACCCGGAGCTCAGGCCCGCGCCCGCAGCACCCCGCCCCCCAGCTCCAGGGTGGCCGCCCCCGCCGCGAGCAGCTCAGTGAGGTGGGCACTGACGACCGCCCGGTTGAGGACCCACGCGCCGGGGGTCGTGGCGGTGACCCCCAACACGGCGCCGACCCGTGCCAGCAGCTCGTCTACCGTGGCCGGACCCCCGGCCAGCGCTGCCGTCACCCCGGCCGTCGTGCGGGCATAGGCGGTGAGGTTGGCCGCCACCAGCCCGGCGAGGTCGGGGGTGGGGTCGCCGTGGCCGGGGAGAACCACGCGCACGCGCTCCAGTTCGCTCAGTGCCGCCGCCGAGGCCTTCTGCTGTGCCGAATCCGCACAGAAGGTCAGCGGATGCTTGCCCAGCGCCTCCGGCCCGAACAGGGCGTCGGCGGCGTACAGCACCTCGCCCACCCGCACCGCGTACATCTCGGCGGCGTGGCCGGGAACGGGCAGCAGTTCGACCTCTACCCCGCCCAGGATCTGCACGCCGGGGCCGACGGCTCGTGCGGGACTCGCGGGGGCCAGCAGGAACTTCGTCCGCAGCTCGGCGGGCGGCGCGGCTCCCCACAGCGAGAGCGGCTCCAGCACCGGGTAGCGGATGATCGCCGCCTCCAGCGGCGGGGCATAGACGGGCAATTCCGGAAAACGGCTCAGGAGAAACGCGTTGCCCCCGTGGTGGTCGGCGTGGCTGTGGGTGTTGAGGATCGCACCCGGCGTCAGCCCCACCCCCTCCACCGCCCGCAGCAGCTTCCGCGCGTGGGTGTCGTCCAGGCCGGTGTCCACGAGTAGGGCGCGGCCGCCTTCCCCCTCCACGACCACGCTGTTTACCGCGCCGGGAAGAAAGGAGACGCCGGGGCCGAGGGGCTGAAGCTGCGGGGGCATGGGGACAGGGTAAGGCGGGGCACCCCCACCCGCCGGGGCGTACACTCGCCCGCGTGACCCTGCCCGCCGCCGCCCTCCCCTTCCGGCCCTCGGGGGCACAGCTCGGGCTGATCGCCGCCAACTTCCTGATGTGGGGCGGCTTTTTCGCGGTGATTCCGCTGGTGACCGTGCACTTCGTGGAGGGGCTGGGGTGGGCGGCGGCGAGCGTGGGGCTGGTGCTGGGGCTGCGGCAGCTTACCCAGCAGGGGCTGACGGTGTTCGGCGGGGCGTGGGCGGACCGGGTCGGGCCGAAGCCGCTGATCCTGGCGGGGTGCCTGATTCGCACGCTGGGCTTCGCGTGGATGGGGTTCGCGGACACGCTGCCCGTGCTGCTGGCGGCCTCGGTGCTCGCGGGGCTGGGGGGCGGGCTGTTCGACGCGCCCAAGAACGCCGCGATCACCGCCGTCACCCGGCCCGAGCACCGCACCCGGATGTTCAGCCTGACCAGCATCTCCGGGAACCTCGGCATGGTGACCGGGCCGCTGATCGGGGCGGCACTGCTGGGGCTGGGGTTCCGCACGGCGGCGCTCGCGGCGGGGAGCGTGTATCTCGTCGCCGCCGCCGTGCTCGCCGCCACGCTGCCCCACATGAAGCCGGAAGGGGCCGGGGCCGGGGGCCTCGCGGGGCTGAGGACGGCCGCGCGGGACCGCCGCTTCCGGCGCTTCACGCTGGTGCTGGTGGGTTATTTCCTGCTCAGCACGCAGCTCAACGTGGCGGTCACGCTCAAGGCCGTGGCCCTCGCGGGGCCGGGGGCGACCGGGCCGCTGTACGGCCTCTCGGCGGGGCTGGCGGTGGTGCTGCAATACCCCCTGCTGCGGTTCGTGGAACGGCGGGTGCGGACGCGGGTGGCGCTGGTGGCGGCGGTGCTCGCGGTGGCGACCAGCCTGGGGCTGATGGGCTTCGCGGCGACGTTTCCGCAACTGCTGGCCTGCGTCGCCCTCTACAGCCTGGGCACCATGCTGGTCTACCCCACCCAGCAGACCCTGACCGCGCGGCTGGCCCCCGCCGGGCTGACGGGAAGCTATTTCGGCTTCTCCGCGATCAGCCTGGGACTGGGGGGCGCGGTGGGCAACGTGGTGGGTGGGGCGCTCATCGACCTCGGCGCCCGGATCGGCGTGCCGCTGCTGCCCTGGCTCTCGCTGATGGGTGTGGGATTCCTGACCGCCCTGGGCCTGCGCTGGGCGCTGCGCGAGGTGCCCACCCGCGAGCAAGTGGGAGGCTGATCCCACACCGAAAAGCCCCCTCCTGGCGGGAAGGGGGCCAGCCGTTGGGCGGAGGTCAGGGCGTGTTGGGGGTCGCGGGGGCAGCGGGCGCCGTCTGGCTCTGGGCGGTCGCCAGCAGGGTCTGCGCCTCCTGGAAGTGGCGCTCGATCAGCGGGAGGTTCTGGGTGGCGAAGGCCACGACCCCCGCGTCCCGGCCCGCCGTCTGCTCGTTCTGGAAGAGGCTGACGGTGAACTGGTGCCCCAGCACCTGCTCGCGCAGGTAGGCCACGTCGAAGGCCGAGCCGCTGAGGGTATTGAGGGTATTGACCTTGAGCTGCAACTCGGGCGGCAGCATCTTGGGCAGCGGCACGCCCCGGGCAGACGCGAGCGCCGTGACCTGGGCCTGCGCTGCCGTGTGCTCACCGATCATCTGCTGCGCGAAGGCCCGCACCTGCGCGTTCGTCGAGCGGTTCAGCGCCACCTGCGACGACTGGATCTCGAAGAGGTTACTCCCCGTCACCGACTGGAGGAACAGCCCATCCACCGTGGCCGCGTTGGGAGCCATCAGGGTGCAGGAGCCGAGGGCGAGGGGAAGCAGAACCAGGGCTGAGCGTCGGTGCATGTCGTTCCTCCAGGGAAGATCAGGGACGGGCGGCGCCCGTGCTGCCCCCAGTGTGACCGCCCTCCTCACCCGGCTCATGGCAGTCTGCCGAAGGCCTCACCATCCGGCTCTCAGGTGAAGGCCAAGGCTTCTTGAGGTCCCGTTGAGACTGCCGCTGCGCCTACACTTGAGCCATGCTCTGGGTTCACGTCCTGATGCTGCTGCTCGTCGCCCTGCTGGTGGGCTGGCTTCCGGTGCTGGGGCCGCTGGCGCTGGGCTTTCTGGCTGGCCGCGCGGTGCGGGGACCGGGCGCGGTGCTGGTGCTGCTCCCGGCCCTCGCCCTGCAAACCCTGGGGCTGCTGGGCGTGCGCTGGCTGGAGAATGCGGTAGAGGCGCGGGGGCTGGAAGGCGGCCTGTGGACCGCCCTCGCCTGGCTGGGCAGCCCGGTCAACGTGGCGCTGGGAAGGCCGCTGGGCAACCTGATCGGGGACAGCGACGTGCTGGGGTTTCTGCTGCTGTTCACGCTTCCCGCCGTGGTCGGCCTGATCCTGGGATGGGTCACGGGCAAGCCCTCCCGTCGGCTGTGAACCGGGCAGGAGGGCTGGAAAGGGGGACGTTCAGCGGGCGGTCTGGGGGTCCAGGGTCAGGGGCGGGGCCGTCACCAGGGCCTGTACCCCGGCGGCGAGCAGGGTGTCCTGGCCGCGCGTCAGCAGGCGCACGTCCTCCTCGGTCTGCTCGCGAGGCTGGTCGGGCTTCACCCGGTCGGGGTAGAGCGTTCCGCCGGGCTTGGCGTAATTCAGGATGGTGAGTTGCAGGGCGGCGTCCTCGCCCACCGGAAAGACGCGGGTGGCGGTGTTGCCCACGCCCGCCGTCGTCTCGCCGATCACCGGGCCGCGCCCGGCATGCTGAATCTCGAAGGCGAAGAACTCGCTGCACGAGGCGCTGCCCCGGTCCACCAGCACCGCGAGCGGCCCGGTCCACAGTTGCGGACTGCGCACCCCCCCCGCGTTGCGGCCATTTTCCAGGCGCGTCCCCCGGCTGACCACTGTGCGGCTCTCGCCCTGTGCGCCCCGCGCCACCCGCGCGAAGGAGGGCACGAAGGCGCTCACGGCGCTGTCGCACTCCGCGAGGCTGCCGCCCGGATTGCCGCGCAGGTCCACGATCAGGCCGGTCGCCCCGCCCGCGCGGGCCTCGCCCACGAGGTCGTGCACCCGCTGCGCGATGCCGCCGCCCGACAGGAACGTGGGAATCCGCAGCACCGCCACGTTGTTCGCCGCGCCCGCGAAGCTCAGCCGGGGCAGGTCACGGGTGCTGCTCTCGCGCGACTGGAGGGTCAGGGTCAGGGACTGCCCGGCCCGCTCCACGCCCAGCCGAATCTGGCGCCCATCGCGCCGGGCCTGCTGCAAGGCCGCGTAGGTGTAGGGGCGGCCCTCCAACGTCCGCAGCAGGTCGCCGCGCTTCAGGCCCGCCTCCTCGGCGGCGCTCTGGGGAACGACCTCCAGCACCACCCGGTTCTCGCCGTCGAGCCGGGTGAGTTTGACGCCGAACTGCAACCGGTTGCCGCCCGTGGCGCTCGCCAGGAAGTCCTGAAAGTCCTCCGGAGTCTGGAAGAAGCTGTGCTCGTCCCCCAGCGCCGTGAGCTGCGCCTCGATCACCGGATAAGCCTTCTCGACCGGGCAGTTGAGGGGAGTCGGGGCACACACCGCGTCGAGCCGGGCCTGGTACTCGCGGCCCAGCGCGGCCCGGTCGACGGTGGAGAGGCCGCCGTATTCCTCCAGAATCAGGCGGTTGACCTTGTCGAACGCCTCCTGCGCGGGCGAGGGTGCGGGCTGCGCGAGCGCCTGTGCGCCGGGCCACAGGGGCGCGGCGAACGAGGCCGCCACCAGCAGGGTGAGGGCACGGAGGGCCGGGAGGCCGGAAGCCGGGGCACGGCGCAGGGTGGCGTTCATGGGTCCCCCCATTCTGCCCTGGGCAGATGGGAAGTTGGTGGGGCAGGAATGCCGTGCAGGTCACAAAAAAGCGGCCAGCGGTCACCTTCCAGCCGCCAGCGGGAGAGCACCGGAGGGGACGGCAAAGGGGCGGCGGGAGGACAGGGGGAGGGCGGTGGGCGACCCCGTCCCCGTGCGGGAGAGAGCGTGACTCTGGTTGACCGGCTGGCCGCTGGGGGCTGGCGGCTGACCGCGCCCTCAGGCCACCGGGCGCCGCTGGTAGAGCGCAACCACCCGCGACAGGAAGCGCAGGCCCGGCCCCAGGCTGCTGGCCTGCACCCACTCGTCCTCGCGGTGGGCATTGCCGCCCCGGTAGACGCCGAGGGCGATGGCGGGGAGGCCGTGGGGGGCGGCGGCGTTGGCGTCGGTGCTGCTGGACGCCAGCCGCAGTTCGGTGCGCCCCTCGCGGGCGGCCTCGCGGGCGAGGTCGAGGAGGGGGCCAGCATTCAGCTCCCCGCCGGGGCGGTCGCCTACCCGCTCCAGCCGCAGCCCGACGCCCACCGCGCGGGCCGCCGCGTGCAGCACACCCTGTGCCCGGCGGTCGAGGTCGCCCAGCAGCTCCGGGTCCAGCGAACGCAGGTCAAGGAGCAACTCGGCACTTCCGGCGATGGAATTCACGCTGGTCCCGCCCGACGCCAGCCCCACGTTCAGGGTGGTGCGCGGCGCGGCGGGGCGGTGCAGGGCATAGAGGTCGTGGATCGCCATGCCCAGCGCGTGCAGGGCACTCGGCGCCTGATCGCCCCAGGAGTGTCCCCCCGGTCCCAGGAAGGTGGCCCGGTAACGCCGCACCCCCACCGCGCGGGTGACGGCGACCCCCAGGTAGCCGTCCACCGCGATAAAGGCCCCCAACCGCTCGCGGTGCGTGGCGATCAGGTGCTTGGCACCCCGCAGGTCGCCCAGGCCTTCCTCCGCGACGTTGGCGGCGACCCACAACGGGCGGCGCAGCCCTTCCCCGGCCTCCCCGCGCAGGTCGCGCAGCAGGGCGGTCAGCACCGCGAGGCTGGCGCTGTTGTCGCCCACGCCGGGGCCGATCAGCTTGCCGCCCTCCTCGCGCACGGTCACGTCGGTGGCGCGGGGGAACACGGTGTCGAGGTGCGCGGCAAGCAGCAGCGCGGGCTTCCCCTCGGTGCCGGGCGGGGTCAGGCGGGTCAGCACATTGCCCACCTCGTCGCGCTCGGTGCGGTAGCCCAGTTCCTCCCACAGCCCCGCCATCAGCGCTCCCCGTTCCCCCTCATCGAAGGTGGGCGCGGGGGTCTGCGCGATGCGCGTGAGGTAGGAAAGGGGCATGTCGCGGGCGATTGTAGCGGGCGGGGACCGGGACCTGATCTCCCGGCAGCCTTCATGAACCGCTCCACGTCAAAGCGCCCCCGGCAGGGAGGCCAGGGGCGCGGGGGGCGGTCAGGAGGTCAGCGGCGCAGCATCCGGCTGCCGATCATCCCGGCCAGGCCAACCAGCCCCGCCTTGACGAGCGGGTTGCTGAGCGCCCCACCCTGCCCGAAGGCGGCTTCCAGTGGGCTGCGGCCGTCTTGCACCGGGGCCTGCGCGGTGCGGGTGTAGGCGTCGGCCATGTCGTCGGGATCGTCGTAGCGCACGTTCTGCACCGGGCTGTAGGGGCTCTGCACCATCGCGTCGCCCATCTGCTGGCGCTCCTGCGGGCTCATCTGCGAGAAGTACTCGCGCATGATCTGCTGGCGCTCCTGGGGCGAGGCGTGCTGCATGTAGTCCTGGATGTAGGCCGCCGCCTCCTGCGGGCTGACCACCCCGTCCATGTTGGTGTCGCGGGGATCGAGGCGGGCCATCTGCTCGTGGCGGTCGCGTTGCTGGAAGAACATGGGATACCTCCTGGGGAATGGGGGGGAAGGGACCGAGCTGCCTCCCCACCCTAAGCAGCCGGGACCGGACGTGCGTGAGGCGAGGCTGGGGGAAGATTCATGCCGGGGTCACGTTCCGGCGCGGGGCCACAGGAGCGCGGCCAAACCTGAGCCGGAGGGACATTCGCGCGTCGGGAGCGCTGCTAGAGTGCCCGCCGTATGCGTTCGCTCGTCCTGATCGGCCACGGTTCGCACCTCAACGGCGAGTCCGCCGGAGCCGTCTACCGCTACGCGGAGTTGCTGCGGGAGCGCGGGCTCTACGACGAGGTGGTGGAAGGCTACTGGAAGGAGGAACCCTCGCTGCGGCAGGTGCTCAGGACCGTGCGCAGCACCGACGTGACCGTGATCCCCATGTTCATCTCGGAGGGCTACTTCACCGAGACGGTGATCCCGCGCGAGCTGGGGCTGGGCCACCAGGGGCCGGTGCCGCCCCAGGGCGTGGCCCGCGTGCTGGGCGGCAAGACGGTGCGCTACACGCTGCCCTACGGGGTCCACCCCGCCATGAGCGAGGTGATCCTGGCCCGCGCCCGCGAGGCACTGCCCGACCTGAACCCCGCCGACACCGCCCTGATCGTGCTGGGGCACGGCACCACCCGCAACCAGAACTCCAACCGGGTGATCTACGAGAATGCGGGCCGCCTGCGCGAGTCCGGCCACTTCGCGGAGGTCCACGCCCTCTTCCTCGACGAGGACCCCAAGGTGGGCACCTGGCCGGAGCTGGTGCGCTCGCCGCGCGTGGTGGTCGTGCCCTTCTTCGCGTCGGAGGGGTGGCACACGCTGGAGACGATTCCGGAGGACATGGGCCTGACCGGGCAGGTCACCGAGTTCGCGGACACGCCGAATGCCCCGCAGACCGTCTACTACGCCGCGCCCGTGGGCACCCACCCCGACGTGGCCGAGGTGGTGTTGCAGCTCGCGCAGGAGGCGCGGGGGGCGTCGGGCGCGGGGGGCGACGAGGACCACGGCCACGCGGAAGCCTGGACCGCCTTCCTCGCCCTGGCCCGCCGGGGCACCCGACTTGGGGAAGCGATGATCACCCCGCAGGCAGGCATGTTCGAGCTGCGCCACGCCCTGGACGAGGGCCGCCCCGCCGCCGACCTCCAGACGCTGGTGACGGTGGAGGGCCTGCGCGACCGCACCCGCCGCGACGAGGGCGGGCACCACCGCCCGGTCCACACCCTGCGCAACCTCCCGCGCGGCTGGCGGGCCATCCTGACGGAAGCCGAGCTGCCCCGCGCGGTCCACAACCTCTACCCCGCCGTCGTGGAGGAGAGCTACGCCCACCACACCCACAACCTGCGGGCGACCCCCTGGCCCACGACCGCCCGCCGTCAGACCGGCATCTACACCAAGGTCACCCGCGCCACCCCCGAGCAGGTGGAGGAGGTGGCGAAGGACGTGTGCAGCAAGTGCCTCAAGACCCGGCTGTGGGCGGGCGAGCGCCTGGGCTCCACGGTGTTCAGCGGCGTGCCGGGCGCGATTCCCTGCCCGGAGGCCTGCACCCTCTTTATCGCGGAGGTGCGCGAGGAGGTCAGCGGCAAGCGCGGCCAGGGCGGGCACGGACACGACCACTGAGGGGCGGCGGGGACTTCCCCTTCCCCTCACCCGCAGATGAGACAATGCGCCCCATGACCGCCCCCTCGCCCGCCGCCCGCCCGCGCACCGGGGTCCCCAAGACCGTCTGGGACCTCGTCTTCACGCTCATCATTCCCATCCTGATCCTGAGCCCGAACATCTTGACCAGCGGCCTCAGCGTGGCGGACCTGCTGGGTGGGGGCACGGCGGGGAACATCAAAGCCTACGTGATCGCGGCGCTGATTCCGGTCGTGTATGTCCTCGTGGACCTCATCGTGAACCGCAACGTCAGCCCGGTGGCCTTGATCGGCGGGGCGGGCGCGATCTTCTCGGGAGCCCTGGCGTTCTGGTACGTGGACGGCTTCTGGTACGCGATCAAGGACAGTGCCAGGTCGTACCTCGTCGGCCTGTTTTTCCTGATCAGCGCGGGGACGCGGGTGCCCCTCTTCCGGGTGTTTCTGGACGCCGCGAGCCTCGGCGAGAAGCCGGAGGAACGCGCCGCGACCCAGCAGGCGATGCGTGACCCCGTGGTTCACCGGGGGCTGGTCGGGGCAACGGTGGCCTTCGCGGTGGTGGACCTGATCGGCGGGGTGGTCAACAGCGCCGTGAACTACGCCCGCGTGACGGCCAAGTTCGGCTCGGACGCCTTCAACGCGCAGGTCGCCGAGGTGAACGCCCTGATGCGGGTGCCCAGCCTGATCATCAGCCTCGCGGGAGTGGCGCTGGCGCTGTGGCTGGTGCAGAGTGCCGTGAAACGCCGCTACGGTCGCGGCGCGAGCCTGCTGGAGCCGACCAAGCTGCGCGAGGCGATGCGGGAGAAAGGCGAGCTGCCGGTCTGAGCGGAGGAGTTCCCGCGCAAGCAACGCGAAGACCCCGCCTCGTGCGGGGCCTTTGTTTGAGCGGTTCAGGCTATTCCCCCGTCCGCGCTCGCCGTTTCTGGTACGCCCCCGTCAGCAACTCCGCGATGTACTCGCGGGTAAAGGGCATCCCGCTCGCTTCCGCCGCCGCGATCTCCGCGTCGCGGTTGTAGGTCAGCCGTACGAAAGTCGCGCTGTGGGCGGGGCTGTTCGGGTCGAACTCCAGAATCAGGTAGCTGGGCAGGGTGCTGTCGAGGGGATTGCCCACCGACCCCGTGTTGATCAGGGGGCGGCCCTCCACGTCCAGCATCAGCGTCTCGTGGACATCGGCGTAGACGAGGGCGTCGGCGTGCGCCTTCAGGCCGAACTGGGGGTTGGGCAGATAGGCGTCGAGCTGCTCGGCGAGGCTGGAATGGGGGTACAGGCGGTGAAAGAGGCCCTTGCTGGAGGCGTGGACAAACCGCCACCACGCCCCCCCGAACTGTTCCTCGATGCCGTAGGGCAGCCCGGCGAGATACGCGAGCTGCTCGGAGGTGAGCCGGGAGCGCGGCCAGAGGTCCTGCGGCCGGTTGGTGGCCCCGGCGACGCGGGCGTCCCAGTTGCCCTGGATCACGCGGGTGGCGTAGGCCTGGGTCCATTCCACGACCTCGCGGGGACGTGGCCCCTTGCCCACGAGGTCCCCCAGGACCCAAAGTTCGTCCAATCCGCGCTTTTTCACGTCGGCGTGTACGGCCAGCGTCGCCTCCAGATTGGCGTGCAGGTCCGAGAGCACGGCGAGGCGAATCATGCGGGGCAGTCTAGCCCAGCGGGACAGGGAGCCGGGAAAAACTCAAGAAAAGGGTCAGGCCGGGGGGCAGAGCCGCAGTGCCCCCACCTCCCCGGCCCGGCAAAGCCCTTCCTCAGTTGCGGTAGTAGCTGGCAGGCACCTTGAGCAGCAGTTGGTGCACGGCGTCGTTCAGCATCGCGCTGATGGCCGCCTCGATCTGCGGGCTGGACTTCACGCCCAGATTCATCGGGAGCAGGCCGCTCATGCTGAAGCTGTTGCCCTGGGCCTCGCCCTTGACCTGGGTGCCGCCGATGATGCGGCGGGTCTTCACGTCCACGATCCGCAGGTCCATCGCGATGGTGCTCTTTTTCTGACCCAGGGACATGCCCATGAAGCTGACCCCACCGCCCGACGCTTCCGGCTCGTACTGGGTGATCGAGCCGAAGATCAGCAGCTCCGCGCCCTCGAAGGCGGCGCCCCCGCTCAGGAAGGCCTCCTCGGTGAGCTGCCCGGTGTTCTCGCGCTCGTAGACGGCGAACTTGCCGGTGTTGAGCAGGGCGGTCGTCAGGGCGTCGGAGATGCCGTCGCCGAGGTCTGAGGAGCACTTGGCCGCCTTGCAGCGGAAGGTCCCCACGGCGATGTTGACCTGCCCCTGCGGCAGGGCGGGCGCGGCGGTGACCGGGGCGGGCGTGGCCGGAGCCGCCGGGGTGGCCGTGGTCTGGGCGGCGGCGGGCGCGGCGAGGGCGAGGGTCAGGGCGAGCAGACGCAGGTGGGACATGGAAAACTCCTTGAGTTTGGGAGAGGGACGGGAGACGGAGGGGGTCAGAAGTCGCCGCTGGTGCCGGGCGGGGGCAGGGGGAAGCCCGAACCCACCGGAGCCGGGCCACCCGGCAGGGCGGCGCCGCGCGGGGCGGGCGAACCGGCCCCGGCCGAACGCTGATCGAGCGGCAGTTCGTAGCGGGCCACCACACACAGCCCCTGGGTGCCCAGGCTGACGAGACGGTGCCCGGTTATCCGGCCGCCGCGCAGCACGGCCTGGGCACCCGTGCGGATGCTCTCGCGCACGGTCTCCACGGCGAGGTTGGAGAGCTTCAGGTCGCCGCCGTCCACGACGCTGGCGGTGGTGTCCTGGGTGTCCAGGCCCCGCGCGACTGCCGTCCGCAGGCCTCCGAAGAATTCGGCGGCGGCTCCGTTGGCCCGCAGCTCCGCCTTTTGCATGGCGGGAGCCAGTGCCGTGACGCCCCGCGCCTGATACACCTGCGCGGACACGATGCCGAAGCCGTACACGCGCAGGGTGTCGTTGCGCCCGTCGCGGTTGGTGTCGACGGGCGAGGCCCCCGACAGGGTGCACTGCCGCATCAGCGCGAGGGCGTCCACCGGGCTGAGCTGGTCGCCCCGCACGGTGTAGGCCGCCTGCACCCCCTCGGTGGTCACGAACTGCTGGGGGGTGACGGGCGTGTCGGCGGCCTGGGCGAGTGCGGCTCCCGCGCACAGGGCCGCCGTCATCAGAAACTTTTGCATGGGTTCTCCTTGGGTTGGGGCGTCAGCGGTACGAGACGGTGATCTCGCCCGCACTGAGGCCCGTCACGGACAGGCCGAGGTCTTCGAGCAGGCCAGCGAGGTCCTCGGGGGAACCGCTGTACTCGACCTCGACCTGCGCCCCCGCCGCGTCGAAGTGACGGTTAAGGGCCGCCGCCACCCCGGCACTTGCCCGCAGCGAGGCCAGCGTGTCGTTGAGGGCACGGAAACTGGGCACCCCCACCAGCCGCACGCTGAAGGTGCGTCCGGCGGCCTTGCCGCTGCCGCTGAGCCATCCCAGCAGGGCAGCGGGAAGGGCGGGCACCGCCGTCTTCGCGACGTTCTGGAGGGCCGCCTTGCCCGCCACCGCGTCGGTGGGCGCCGTGCCCGTCCCCGTGAAGGCGTCGCTGAAGATGATCTGCCCGGTGGCGAGGTCCACGATCTTCAGTTCGAGGCGGGACGTGTAAGCCCGCTGCGAGAGCACCGTGCCGTACTCCTCCGCGAAAGCTTCCCCGGTGATCAGCAGGTCGGCCCCAAAGCGGGTGGCGAGGTCCCCCAGCGCCTGACTGCTCAGGCTGCCGCCGCGCAGCACGTCGCGTAGGGCGTTCTGCTCGGTCTGCTTGAGGTCGACCACCCGGTACCCGGCAGCGATCAGTGCCCGCTGCACCTCGGTCTCGGCGGCGGGGTCGGGGACGACCCGGCGCAAGATCACCTCGGGAATCGCCACGATGATGCGCGGGTCGCCCTTTTGCGCGAGGAACGCCTTGAGTTCCTGCTCGAGGCTGGGGCGGGCCACAGCCACCCGGACCGTCACGGTGTACAGGCTGCCCTGCGGCCCCTCGGCCAGCACCTGCGTGACCCGGCCGAAGCCGTCCGAGCGCTTCATCAGGCGCTGCTGGAACTGCTCGAACTCGTCGGTGCTGCGCAGGGTGCTCGACGTGCTGATATAGGCGCCGAGCACCTGCTCAATGGCCGCCCGCACCGCGTCGTTGATGGCCGCCTGCCGGGCCGCCGCGACATTCCCGGTAAAGGGAGCTTGCCCCTGCACCTGCACCGACTGCTCGGCCTGGGTCGCCGCAAACGCCACCGCTCCCCCTGGGAGGGGCGACCCCACCGGCAGGACCAGTGCGAATGTCAGGAGGAGGGGGCGCCACGAGCCTCGCTGTGGGCTTCTTAATCTCACATCAGCAGTCTCTCAGACATCGCTTAGCCCCAGGCCACAAATAAGGACCCCCCTGTTGGGGGGTGTGAGCTAGACCTTACCCAAAACTACAACCCTCCCCGCGGATTCACGTCCACCCGCACCCGCGCCCGCCAGGGGCGGTCCAGCGTGGCGAGCAACTCCGAGAGGCGGGTGTCGTTCCGTGCCCGCAGCAGCAGGTGGTAGGGGTAGACGCCGCGCAACCGGGCGACCGGGCTGGGGGCCGGACCCAGGACCTCCCCCTCGGTGGCCCCGGCCCCGTGCAGGGCGTCGAAGACCTCGGCAGCGACCTCCTTGGCGCGGCGGGCCTCGCGGGCGGCGACCTCCACCTGGGCGAGGCGGGCGTGGGGCGGGTAGCCCAGGGCCTTGCGGGCACGCTCCTCGGCGGCGGGGTAGGCCAGGGCGTCCTTGCCGTCCACCATCACCCGCAGGGCGGGGTGCTGGGCCTGGAAGGTCTGCACCACCAGCAGCGGCGGGCGCGTGACGTGCCACTCGCCGAGTTGCCGCAGCAGGCGGTGGTAGCGCTCGGAGGCGCGGAAGTCCGAGACGTTCAGCCAGGTGTCCGCCAGCGTCACCCCGATCAGGGCGAGATTCGGCGGGGCCTCGCCCGAGAGCAGGAGCTGGGTGCCCACGACCACGCCGCCCTCCCCCGCGTGCAGAGGCGAGAGGTCGTCCTGACGGTCGCGGTCGCAGCGGTAGACGGGCAGGCCGGGCACCAGCCGGGCGACCTCGGCGGCGATCCACTCGGTGCCGGGGCCACGGGCCTTCCACATCTGCTCGCCGCATTCGTCGCAGCGGTCGGGGACAGGCTCGTGGTAACCGCACTGGTGGCAGGTGAGCTGCCGGGTGCCCTGGTGAAAGCGCAGCGGCACGTCGCAGTTGCGGCACCCCGGCGTGTGGTCGCAGGAGGGGCAGCGCAGCAGGGCCGAGTAGCCCCGCCGGGGCGCCAGCAGCGCCGCCTGCCGTCCCCGCTCCTGCACCTGCCGCAGGAGGCGCACGAGGTCGTGGCTGAGGGGGTAGCCCAGGTCGCCGGGCGTCAGGTGAACGGACGACAGCGGCCCCAGCTCGGGCTGTTCGGGCGGGTTGGCGTAGTCCACCACATGCAGCCGCAGTCGGGGCGGGGGCAGCACGGCGCCGGGGAGGGGCACGCTCTCGGCGGCGGGGGCCACGCCGACCAGCGCGAGGGCCGCGTCGTGACAGGTCGCCACCCGCGCGGCCACGTCGGGGACGAAGGCCCGCGAGCCGGACTGGAGCTTGTAGGCGTCGCTGCCCTCCTCCAGCACCACGATCAGGGCAGGGTCCTCCAGGGGGGTGACAAGGGCGAGGTAACTCCCGACCACCAGCCGGGCCGCCCCCGTGCGGATCAGGTGCCAGGTGTGCTCGCGTTCCTCCGGGGTCAGCGCCCCGCTGACCTGCACCGCCCGCGTGCCCGCCGCCGCCGCCAGCCCGGACAGGCCCTCCCAGGCGCGGCGCAGGGTGGCGTGGTCGGGCGCGAGGACGAGGACCCCGCGCCCCTGCTCCAGCAACCGAGCAATGCGGGGCGCCAGCGTGCGGAAGCGCGAGGCCGGACGCCCGCCGTGCAGCCGCCACGCGGCGGACTCGGGGAGGCGGTCGGGGTCAGCGGGGCTGGGGGCCGGAACGGGAGGGGCCAGCGTGGGAGGCGGCGCGACCTCCTGCACCGTGTCGGCCCAGCCGCGCAGGGCCAGGGTGCCCGCCGCCGTGGGAGTCAGCCCCACCCCGTCCGCCGAGGCGAGGGAGGCCCACGCACTCAGCGAGTCCACCGGGCCGTGGTCGTGGAGCCAGGTCCAGGCGGGGGGTGGTGGAGCCTGTTCGGCCGCGTAGAACGCCCCGCCCGCGTTCAGCACGCCGTTCACCACCCCGCCGCTCACGCCCGCGCCCCTGGCCCACGCCGCCAGGGTGGGCTGAGGGCCATGCCCGGCCAGCCACGCCCACGCCTCCCGGCCTTTCGGGGTCAGGGTGGGGGGCGGCTCGGCCGAGGCCCGCAGCACGGTCACCGTGCGGGCGGCAGGCGGCACCTCTCCCAGCGGCCGTGCCCGCACCACCCCGCGCAACCGGGGCCGGGGGCGGAAGGCTTCTTCCAGCAGGCCCTGCTCGCGGATGGCGTCCAGCAAGGGAGGCGAGTAGTCGGCGGCATCGGTCCAGGCGGTGCCCGGCACGTGCGACCCGAAGGCCCCCAGGTCCGCGTCGGGCACCGCCCGGACCCGGTGGTCCAGCCGAACCTCCCACCCCACCCCGAGGAGGTCACTCCAGACCAGCCCGGCGGGCAGCCGCGCCTCCCGCGCCCAGGCGGTCACCGCCTCCACGGTGGCGGGGGGGACCCAGGGGCCGTCCTCGTCGTCCAGCAGATGCACGGCCTCGCGCAGGCGGGAGCTTCCGGCTCCGCCCTCGCCCGCCCCCACCACCAGCCCCACCGACAGCCCGCCGCGCCAGGGCACCAGTACCCTGCAGCCCACCGGCACCGCGCCCCCGAAGCCGTGTGGGGCGGCGAAATCCAGCGCCGGAACGGGCAACGGAAGCGCCACCCGCCAGGGCACCGGGGGGAGGGTGGGGGCGGGCAGCATCACGGGGCCGACCCTACCGCACGGGGCCAGGTGGGGGAGGTGGGGCGGGTCGCAGACAACTCCAGACCGGGCCGACCTGCGCCGCGTTACGCTGCCCTCCATGCCCACCCCCGCCCGCTCCGGCCTCCTCCTCGCCCTGCTTGCCGCGCTGAGTTTCGCTACGCTGGGCATCTGGGGCAAGCTCGCGGGGGAGGTGGAGCTGGGGACGTTTGAAGTGCTCGCGTGGCGCTTCGGGCTGGTCGCCGCCGTGCTGCTGCCGTTCGCGGGCCGGGGAATGACCTTGCGGGAGCGGGGGCCGTTGCTGGGGGCCGGGGTGGTCTACGTGCTGGCGACCTTCTGCTATTTCGGGGCGCTGGGGCGCATCACGGCGGGGGCGACGGGGCTGCTGCTGTACCTCGCGCCCGCCTTCGTGATCCTGTTCGGATGGCTGGCGGGGCGGCGACCGGACGCGGCGCGGTTGGGGGCGGTGGCGCTGGCCGCCCTGGGATTGGGTCTCGTCGTGGGGCTGCCGGGGGCAGGCGACCGGGACCCGCTGGGGCTGGCGCTGGGGGCCGGGGCGGGGGCGCTGTACGCGGCCTATCTGCTCGCCTCCGAACACTGGCTGCGGGGGGTCACGCCGCTGGCCGCGACCGGACACCTCGCGCTGGTGGGGGCGGTCGCCTTCGGGGGGCTGGCCGGGGCGCGGGGCGAACTGGGGGTGCCGGACACCGCTGCGCAGTGGGGCGTGGTGTTGGGCATGGCCGTGCTGCCCACCCTGATCGCGGTGCCCGCCCTGTACGGGGCCGTCGCCCGGCTGGGGGCGGCGCGGGCCAGCCTGCTGGGGACGTTGGAGCCGCTGTTCACGGTGGGACTGGCCTTCCTGGTGCTGGGGGAACCCCTGCGGCCCGCCATGCTGCTGGGCGGGGCGCTGATCCTGGCGGGGGCGGCGCTGGCGCAAAAGCCCGAGCCGATCACCGCTTCCGCGCCCTCCCCGGCCCCGTCTCCCCTATCCTGACGGCCTAGACAAAGGAGGCAGGATGCGCTTGATGGGACGGGTAGGCCGGGGCCTGCTCTGGGTGGTGTTGGTCGTGCTGCTGCTCGCGCTGGCGGCGGTGCTGTGGCTGCGGGGCACGTCGCGGCCCCAGGTGACGGGCGAGATGCGGCTCGCGGGCCTCTCGGGGCCGGTGACGGTCACGCGCGACGCGTGGGGGGTGCCGCATATCCGGGCCGAGGCGTCGGACGAGGACGCGATCTTCGCGCTGGGCTTCACCCACTGGCAGGACCGGGCGTGGCAGATGGACTTTCAGCGCCGGGTGACCCAGGGGCGGCTCTCGGAGGTGCTGGGCGAGGCGGCCCTCTCGCAAGACCGCTTTCTGCGGACGTGGGGCTTTTACCGGGCGGCGCAGTCGGCCCTCCCCGCCCTGTCGGAGCGCTCTCGGCGGATGATTCGGGCGTACACGGCGGGCGTGAACGCGGCGATGCGGCAGGGGAAGGTGGCCCCCGAATTCCGGATTCTGGGCTATGCGCCCGAGCCCTGGACCGAGGTGGACGCCATCGCCTGGAGCAAGCTGATGGCCTACGACCTCGGCGGCAACTGGGACGAGGAACTGCTCGCGGCGCGGGTGCAGGAGAAGCTCGGGGAGGGCAGCCTGGACGCTATCCGGCCCCCCTACCCCCAGGGCGCGACCACCATCCTGAGCGGGAACGAGGTGGGCGAGGAGAACGCGGCCCCGGCGGGCGCGAGCGCCGTCACCCTGCCGGACGCGACCCTGGCCGCCCTGCGGACCCATCTGGAGGCGGCCCGCTCGCTGGGGATGGAGCGGGTGCCCGGCAAGGGGAGCAACAACTGGGTGATCTCCGGGAGCCGCACCCAGAGCGGCAAGCCCATCCTGGCCGACGACCCGCACCTCGCGCTCAGCAGCCCGATGCTGTGGTACCTCGCCGACCTGCGCGGGCCGACCCTGCGGGTGATCGGGGCGAGCATTCCGGGCCTCCCCAGCATCGTGATCGGCCGCAACGACCGCATCGCCTGGGGCGTGACGAACGTGAACCCCGACGTGCAGGACCTCTACGTGGAATCGGCGTCGGCCCGCCTGACCGAACGCACCGAGATCATCAAGGTCAAGGGCGGCGAGGACGTGCGCCTCGTCGTGCGCGAGAGTGAGCACGGGCCGATCATCTCGGACGTGGGGGCGGGGGCGCTGGGGCCACGCGTGGCGCTGAAGTGGACCGCCCTGCAACCCGGCGACACCACCCTGGACGCCTTCCTGGGGCTGAACTACGCGCAGAATTGGCAGGACTTCCGGGCGGCGCTGCGGCCCTACGTGGCTCCCAGCCAGAGCTTCGTGTATGCCGACGTGGACGGCAACGTGGGGTATGCGGCGCCGGGACGGGTGCCCGTGCGCGAAGGCTGGGACGGCTCCCAGCCCGTGCCCGGCGACGGCTCGCGCGAGTGGCAGGGCTTCATTCCCTACGAGGAACTGCCCGCCACCCTCAACCCGCAGGACGGCCTCGTCGTGACCGCCAACAACAAGGTGCTGCCGGGCGGGGCCGATCCCCTCGGCAACATTCGCAACTGGGCCGAGCCGTACCGCGCCGAGCGCATCACCGCGCTGCTGACCGCCAAGCCGCAGGGCCTGACGCTGGACGACGTGAAGGCGGTGCAACTGGACACGGTGAGCCTGGTCTGGCGCGACCTCCAGCCCCTGCTGCTCGCCACCCAGCCGGACGGGGACCTCAGCCGGGCGGCGCTGGAGCAGTTGCGCGGTTGGAATGGGAACCAGACCACGAACAGCGTGCCCAGCACGATCTACGAGGCGTGGCTGGCCGAGTTGCAGGCGATGGCGGGGGATGAACTGGGCGACGACACCCGCCTGAACTCGCTGGCGGTGCGCGAGCAACTGCGGGAAGACGGCGAGCTGTGCCGCTCGCAGGCCACCCGCGTGGAGAATTGTGCCGACCTGCTGCGCGTCAGCCTGAAGGCGGCGGTGGACGGCCTCGCCGGGCGGCTGGGGGGCGACATGGACGGCTGGACCTATGGCCGGGTCCACACGGTCGCCAGTGACCACGTGATGGGCGAGGACGCCCGCGTCGCGTGGCTGTTCAACCACGCCGCGCCCACCCCCGGCGGCACGAACACCGTGAACGTGGCCCGCCCCGATCCCCAGACGCTGCGCCAGACGCACGGCCCGAGCTACCGCCACATCGTGGACCTGGCCGACATGAACCGCAGCCTCTATATCGGCAGCCTGGGCCAGGGGGGCAACCCGCTGGGCGAGCACGTCAGCGACCAGCAGGGCAAGTGGGCCTCGGGCGAGTACCTCCCCATGAGCACCGACGAGGGGGACTGGGGCCGCACGGTGACGCTGACGTTGCAGCCGGGCGAATAACACTCCCAGAGCGGCGGCGGAGTGGCGCTTCAGTCCGCCGCTGCCCCTTGCAGCCTCCCGGTAAAGGGGCAGACGGCCTCCACTCGTTCCTCCTGCCACGCGGGGGGCTGGGGAAAGAAGCCGGGCCGTTCCTCCCGGTCGGTGTACTGGCGGTGCCACACCGGGGTGGTCGCGGGCGAGAGGGGCGGAATCAGCCACGACCAGCGGCCCCGCACCGCTCGCCCGGCCCGCTCCTCCTCGGCCTCGAAGCGGACGAATTGCCGGGTGACCGCGTGGTGGTCGGTGATGCGGACCCCCGCCCGGTCAAAGGAGTGCAGCACCGCCACATTCAGTTCCACCAGCGCCCGGTCCCGCCACAGCCGCCGGGGCGAGAGGTCCAGCCCCAGCGCCCGCGCCACCCCCGGAAGGGCGTCGTAGCGCCCCTCGTCCGCGAGGTTGCGGGCGGCGATCTCGGTCTGGAGGTACCAGCCGTTGAAGGGGGCGGCGGGAAAGCTCAGGCCCCCGACCTCCAGCGTCATGTTGCTCAGGACCGGGAGGGCGAACCAGCGCAGCCCCAGCTCGCCCACGCCGGGGCAGTCGGGGTGGGTGATGGGCACCTGACAGGTCGCGTCCCCCGGCAGGCAGTAGAGCTGCACCCGGCCCCGGCCCTCGATGGCGAGCGGCAGCACATCAAAAGCGGTGCCGGGGCCACCCGCCCACCCCAGGCGACGCAGGTGCCCCGTGAGGGGCACGTTCTGCGGGTCGCCCACCACCGTACCGTCTGGCTGGCGGTAGCCTGCGTAGCGCAGCAGTTGGTCGTTGTGAACGCGCACGCCGGGACCGAAGATGCTGATAACCGGCCGGATGCGCCCACCCCCCAGCGCGTCGTGCAGGTGCGCCATGAGGTAGGCGAACACGTCGTCGGGGTGGGTGACGTGCCGCAGGTCGCGCACCTCCAGCGCCCGCCAGGGCAATCGGCCCACGCAGCGGCTGCTGTTCCGCCACGCCACCCGCGCCCCGTGCGCGAGTTCCGCCGTGCGGAGGGTGTACGCCCCCGTGCGGGCCACCTCCGCCTGGACCTCGGCCAGCCGCGCCTCCCGCTCGCGGGGACCGTGCCCGTGCTCGTCGGCATAGAGGCGCAGGAAGCGTTCGGCCTCGGCCAGCAGCGCGTCCGGGGCCGGTCCAGTCGGCGGGGAGACAGCGGCGGCAGACATGGCCCCATGCTGCGGCCCCCGCCTCCCGCCGAATGTCCCCGCCCAAGTGGCTGGCGGCTCCGGTTCCGCGCATCCGAGAAAGGCACCCGAATGCTCTCCACCTTCGCCGCCAGCCACTCCCTGCTTCTCGCTTCGCTCGGGGTGATGACCGAATCATCACCCGCCAGCTCCTTACCCCTCCTCGCCCTGCAAGGTCAGCACCAGCCGCCGCGCTCCCCCGTCGTCCCGGTGCTCGCACAGGTAGATCCCCTGCCACGTCCCCAGCGCCAGCCGCCCCGCGCGTACGGGCAGGGTCAGGGACGGCCCCAGCAGGCTGGCCTTGATGTGCGCGGCCATGTCGTCGGGGCCTTCCAGGGTGTGCTCGAACTCCGGCCAGCCGTCGGGCACGAGATGATTGAAGTACCGCTCGAAGTCCCGCCGCACGTCCGGCGAGGCGTTCTCGTTCAGGGCGAGGCTGGCCGAGGTGTGCTGAACGAAGACGTGCAGGAGGCCCGCCCGCACCCGTGCGAGTTCGGGCACGGCGGCGACGACCTCGCGGGTGACCAGGTGAAAGCCGCGCGGGAGGGGGCGGAGGCGCAGGTCGTGTTGGGCCCACATGCCCGCAGCGTAGCCGTTGCCTGTGGCCCGGCGCTCATGGCCCGGCCCTAGCCTGAACCCCACCCCATGCGACGCCTTCTCATCCCCCTGCTGTCCACTGCCCTGATGACTGCCCCTGCCGAAGCCCAGAGCGTGCCCCGTTCCTCGCTGGTGCTGCCCGTCACGGTGCCGCTCTCCGGCGTGCAGGCGGCGGCCAATGCCCGTGTTCCGGCCGAGTTCGCCCGGCTGGACGAGACGCGGCCCCTCGCGGGCGGGCTGCTCACCGTGCGGCTCACGGGCACGGTGACGCGCACCGGGCACGTGCGGGTGGGGGCCGCGCCGCAGGGAGACGCCCTGATCGTGCGCGTGCCGCTGCGGGCCGCCTTCCGTGCCGAGGGGCAGGGCCTGGGATCGGCGCTGGGTCGCGACTTCGGCGGCGAGGCGACCGTGAGCCTGCGCCTGACGCCCACCCTCGGGGCCGACTGGCAGGCCGGGGTGAAGGTCGCGGGGACGGTGGAGTGGACCGACCCCCTGAACGTGGAGCTGACGCCCGGCGTGCGGGTCAGCGTGCAGTCGCTGGTGGACGGGCAGGTGCGGGCGGCGCTGGACCGCGTGACTGCCGACATCGAGCGGGCGGTGCGCGAGGGGGCCGACCTGCGGGACCGGGCCGGGGCGCTGTGGGCACGGGCGGGGCAGCCCTGGACGCTCCCCACGCCTGAACCCGCCTACGCCCGCGTGACGCCGCGCACCCTGACCGTCAGCCCGTTCCGCTTCACGGGGGACGCGCTGAAACTCACCGTGGGCGCGACCTTTGACCTTTCCGCTGGGCTGGGCCGCGCCCCGGCTCAGGCCCCCGCGCCGCTCCCCCCGCTGCGGGTGGCCGAACCGCCGCAGCCGGGCGTGGCCCTTGCCCTCCCCGTGCGCCTGCCCTACCCGGACCTGTCACGGGCGGCCACCCGCGCCGCCGCGCGGACGGTGACCCTGCCGCTGCCCCTCTCCCCCACCCTGCGGGTCGAGAATGTCGTGGTGACGGGCCGGGGACCGCGCCTGAACGCCGCCGTCACCGTGCGCGTCTCCGGGCCGCTGGGGCTGAACGTGCGGGCCACCGCCGATGTGTCGGGTGTGCCCACGCTGGATGCCTCCGGTCGGGTCGTCACCCTGCAAGGCGCCACCGTCGTCACCCGCCGCGAGGGGCTGACCGGGCGGGTGGTGGGTTGGCTGGCCGATGCCCGCGCCCAGGCGTACCTGCGGCAGGCGGCTCGCTTCGACCTCAGCCCGCAACTCACCCAGGCGCGGGGGCAGGTGCAATCCCGGCTGCCCTTCATGCCCGTCCCCGGCGTCACCCTGACCGGCAAGGTGGGCGAGTTGCGGCTGACCGGACTGAGCGTGACGCCAGACGCCCTCGTCGTGACGGCCGCCGCCGGAGGACAACTCGCGGCGGCGGTGGATGCGGGGAAGGTGCGGTAGGCGCGGGACCTCAGCGCCGCCCGAACTGCGTCTGGGTCGTGCCCGACTGGGTCGTGGTCGTACTCGTCCCCGTCGCCGTGCGCCCGAGCGCCGCGCCTGCGGGCTGGGCGGGGGCAGGCGCCGCTGGAGCCGTCGGCGGCGTGTAGGTCGCGCCGCCCACCCCCGCGTTGGGGTCGTTGGCGAGGCGGGCGAATTCCTTGGGGTCCACCGCGCGGGCCACGCCCGTCTCGTAGGAGATGACCCGGCGGCGGTAGAGGTTGGCCAGGAAGGCGTCCATCGTGACCATGCCCTCCCGCGCCCCGGTCTGCATGGTGGAGACGATCTGGAAGGTCTTGCCCTCGCGGATCAGCGCCCGGACGGCCGGGTTGGCGATCAGCAGTTCGTAGGCGAGCACCCGCCCCGGCCCGTCCGCACGGGGCAGAAGCTGCTGGGTCATCACGGCGACGAGGTTGTTGGCGAGCTGCACCCGGATCTGCTCCTGCTGCTCTTCGGGGAACACGTCCACGATGCGGTCGATGGATTCGGGCGCCGAGTTGGTGTGCAGGGTGCCCATCACGAGGTGCCCGGTTTCGGCGGCGGTCACGGCGGCGCGGATGGTCTCGTAGTCGCGCATCTCGCCCACCAGAATCACATCGGGGGCCTGCCGCAGCGAGGCCCGCAGCGCGTCCGCGAAGCTCATGGTGTCCGACCCGATCTCGCGCTGGTTCACGATGCTCTGCTTGTGCGAGTGCATGAACTCGATGGGGTCCTCGATGGTCACGATGTGCAGCTTCTTGGTGACGTTGATGTGGTCGATCATCGCGGCGAGGGTGGTCGACTTGCCCGAGCCGGTCGGCCCGGTCACGAGGACCAGCCCGCGCGGCGCGTTGGCGATGTCGGTGATGTTCTGCGGCAATCCCATCTCGGCGGCGCTGCGAATGGTGGTGGGAATCAGGCGCATGACCCCGCCCACGAATCCGCGCTGCATAAAGGCGTTCACGCGGAAGCGGGCTTTTTCCCCCAGGGCGAACGAGAAGTCCAGCTCGCGCTTTTCCTCGAAGGTGCGCTGCTGGCGCTCGTTCATCATCGAGTACATCAGCTTGCGGGTCTCGGTCGCGGCGAGCGGGGCCATCCCCTGCTGCACCTCGTAGTTGCCGCTGAGCTTGAACTGCGGGGGCAGGCCCACCGTCAGGATGATGTCGGACGCGCCCTTCTCGGCGGCGAAACGCAGGATGTCGGTGATGTCGGGGGCAGCTAGGGTCATGGGGTACCTCGGGGAGGGAAGGGAGGGAGGGGAGGCTGAGGGCGGCTTAGCCCGCCGTCACTGCGAGCACTTCTTCCAGGGTGGTCATCCCCGCGAGCGCCTTGTCGATGCCGTCCTGGCGCAGCGTCTTCATGCCGCTCTCGGCCAGGGCCACGTCGCGCAGTTCGGAGGCGGTCTGCCCGGCCCCGATGGCGCGGCGCAGGGGGTCATCGATCACCATCAGCTCGTGAATCCCCATGCGGCCCTTGTAGCCGGTGCCGCCGCAGCGGGGGCAGCCTGCCCCGCGCACGAGCGAGGCGCCGCGCACCTCCTCCTCGGCCAGCCCCAAGCGGCGCAGCACGTCGGGGTCGGCGTTGGTGGGCTGCTTGCACTCGGAGCACACCCGGCGCACCAGCCGCTGCGCGAGCACCCCAATCACCGAGGCTGAGATGTTGAACGGCTCCACGCCCATCTCGTCGAGGCGGGTGATCGCTCCCGGCGCGTCGTTCGTGTGCAGGGTCGCCAGCACGAGGTGGCCGGTGAGCGCCGCTTCGGTGGCAATCTTGGCGGTCTCGGTGTCGCGGATTTCGCCCACGAAGATGATGTCGGGGTCCTGACGCAGGAAGGCGCGGAGGGCACGGGCAAAGGTCATCCCCGCCACCGAGTTGACCTGCGACTGCACGATCCCCGGAATCTCGTACTCGATGGGGTCCTCGATGGTCGTGGTGTTCTTCTCGGGCCGGGCGATGCGCTTGAGGGTCGAGAAACTGGTAAAGGACTTGCCCGACCCCGTCGGCCCCGTCACCAGGAAGATGCCGTTGGGCTTTTCGATCACGTCGAGGTAACGCTGGAAGTTGTGCGCGGAAAAGCCGAGCTGCTCGACCTCGGGGATGTTCTCGGCCTTTTGCAGGAGGCGCATCACGGCCTTTTCCCCGTACACGGTGGGCAGGGTCGAGAGCCGGAGGTCGATGTCGATCGAGCCCTTCTTGAAGCGCACGCGGCCGTCTTGCGGCAGGCGGCGCTCGGAGATGTCGAGGTTCCCCATGATCTTGATGCGGGCGAGCACGCTCTGGGCGCTGCCGCGCGGCAACTCGGGCTGTTCGCGCAGCACGCCGTCGATGCGGTAGCGGACCCGCAGGGCCGTCTGGGTCGGCTCGATGTGGATGTCCGAGGCGTCCTGCAGGGCCGCCTCCCGGATGATCTGGTCCACCACCCGCACGACGGCGTTGTCGTCGAGTCCGGCGGAGAGGTCCACGTCCTCGCGCTTGGCCTCCCGCGCCTTGCTCTCGGCGGCGAGCTTCTGGTTCAGGGCCGCCATGTCCTTGTTGCCGTGGTAGCGCTCCAGCAACCGGGTGATGTCCTTTTCCGCCATCACGGCGGGAACGATCTCGCGGCCCGTCATCAGCTTAAGGTCGTCGAGCGCGAAGACGTTGCGCGGGTCCTTCATCGCCACGATCAGCGACTCGCCCTGCAGCCGCACGGGCACCACCCCGTAGCGCCGGGCGGTCGCCTCCGGGATCAGGAGGGCCACCGCCGCGTCGGGCGGGTTCTGGCCGGGGTCGAGGTACTCGTAGCCGAGCTGCGCGGCCAAGGAGCGGGCCAGCATCTCGGGGCTGAGCTTGCCCGACTGCACCAGCGTGTCTTCCAGCCGCCCGCCCCCCGCGTTCTGCTTTTGCAGCGCCGTGTCAATGTCGCCGGGGTTGGCGAAGCCCAGTTCGACGATCACCTCACCCAGTGGTTTGACCTTGCCGCCCCGCGCCTGCACCTGTAGGGCCTCGCGCAGTTGTGCCCGCGAGAGCGTCCCCTGCTGCACCATCTGCTCGCCCAGGCGGGTGCGCTGGGGATAGCAGCGCTCGATCAGGGCCTCGACATCACGCGGGCGGGCCAGGATCAGGCTGACCGGGCGACCGATCAGGGCTTCGAGTTCCTCGCGGCGGCGGGGATCGCTCGTCAGGACCGTCACGGCGGCGGCCGTCTCCTCGACCGGGACCGCCGAGAGCCGCAGCGCGTCTGCCCGCAGCAGCGCTCCCAGCACGTCTTCCGGGGGCTGCAGGCCGCGCGTGTCGGGGAGGTAGGGGGCGCCCGCCTGCTCGGCCAGCACCTCGTACAGCCGCTCCTCGGTCAGCGCCCCCTGCGTCACCAGCGTCGCCCCCAGCGACTCGCCGGTCTGCTGCTGGGCATCGAGTGCCACCTGAAGTTGCGCGTCGGTGATCAGCCCCCGTGTGGTGAGCAACCGGCCGAGTTGCCCGCCGTTCGCGTCGCCGCCCTCCTCGCCGGGCAGGGGCACGTCCAGCCCGAGTTCGGGGTAGTAGGTCCCGATGGCCCACAGCACCTGATCGCGCAGCGCCTGATACGGCTCGATGTTCAGGCCCGAGTCGTCCTCCAGCGCCTCGATGGCAAGGCTGGACAGGGGATCCACAAAGGCCACCCGCAGCGTGTCGCCCTCCCGCGCGAAGGGAAAGGCCGCCATCGCCTGCGCCGTCTGCGCCCGCACCGCCGACACCGCCCGGGCCTCCGGCGTGACCACCAGCAGGTTGACGAGGGGAATGCCCAGCGCTTCCTCGATGGCCCGCGCGATGCGCTTCTCGCCGACCTGCCCGGAGTCGATCAATATGTCGGCCAGCCGCCCGCCGACCTCGGCGTGCCGGACGAGCGCCTTTTGCAGTTCGGTGTCACTGACGTAGCCCTGTTCGAGCAGGATCGCTCCGAGTCTCCGGTCGCCGATGGAAAGTGCCACTGTGCCTCCTGGGTGGGGTGAGAGCGGGGTCAGGCCCGCCAGTCGTGTCCGTAGCGTTTGAGAACCGCGCGTTCGAGCTTGCGGGTCACGCGGGTGTGCGGCAGGGCGTTGTCGGCCAGCGGGTGAACGAGGATGGTGTGCATTCCCGCGAGATTGCCGCCCAGCACGTCGGTGAAGACCTGATCGCCCACCATGCCGACCTGATAGGGCGGCAGCCCGAGCTTGGCGAGCGCCTGACGGAACGCGCGGGGATTGGGTTTGCCCGCCATCCCGACGCCCTCGAAGCCGAGCTTGTCGAGCCAGAAGCGGGCACGCCTCCCCGTCGCGTTGCTCAGGAGGTAAAGCCGGATGCCGGAACGGCGCAGGTCGGCGGCCCAGGCCATCACGTCGGCCCGTTCCTCATAACTGCCGTAGGGAATCAGGGTGTTGTCGAGGTCGAGCAGGAGTCCACGCAGGCCCCGCGCGGCCAGGAACTCGGGGGTGATGTCGTGGACGTGGGGCAGCACGTCGCGGGGGCGCAGCAGGCTCACGCGTCCACCCCCGCCGAGCCGGACGCGTCCGGCAACCCGATCACGGCCCACATTCGCCCGGTGCGGCCCGCGTCCCGGCGGTAGGAGTAGAAGTCTCCTTCGGTCGAGCAGCGCCCGCTGACCCAGAGGTGCTCGGGATTCAGCCCCGCCGCGAGCAGCACCGCCCGGTTCGCCCCGGCGAGGTCGAGGTGCGGCCCTCCCTCCCGCTCCAGCACGAAGTCTCCCAGCCCCGCGTCCCGGAACTGCTGCGCCACGTCCCCGCCGACCGCATACCGCTCGCCGCAGATGCCGGGGCCGACGGCGGCGCGGATACTCGCTGGATTGGCTCCCCGCTCCACCATCGCCTCCACCACCTTGGCGGCGATGCGGCCCAGCGTGCCGCGCCAGCCCGCGTGCGCGGCCCCGACCACCCCGGCCCCCTCGTCCGCGAGGAGGATGGGATAGCAGTCGGCGGTCCCGATGGCGAGGAGCAGCCCCCGCTCGGTGCTCACCAGCGCGTCGCCGTCCTGCACGCCGGGCTGCGCCTCGCGCACGTCGGTGCCGTGAACTTGATTCAGCCGGGCTACCCGCGAGGAGGCGAAGCCCAGGGCCTCGGCCACCCGGCGGCGGTTTTCCGCCACGGCCTGCGGATCGTCCTCGCGGTCGTCGAGGTTCAGGCCCTGGTAAGCCCCCAGCGACACGCCGCCCGCCCGCGTGGTGAACGCGTGGGGCAGCGGCAAGGCGGGGGAACGCAGGAACATCAGGGGGTCAGTATCGGGTCGCATGTCTCACCGAAGTCTGACGGGTGTACCCCCGGCGGGGGTGTGGAGGGGTCAGGGGGCCAGGACTGTCATCTCAATGGTGAGTGATCCGGTCCGGCACTGTGCTCCCTGGGCACGCGTGATCACCCCAAAGGAAGAGGTGCCGGGCCGGGCCGTCTCAGGCACCCGCACCCGCACCGTGACCTGGGGACCGCTGAAGCTCAGCGAATCGCGCAATACGTCAACGGGCTGAATCACGCCCCCCGTGAAGAGTGCCCCCGGAGCAGAGCTAGAGCGTATAAAACTCACTTCGCCCTGGTTGGGTTGACCATTGACCAGCACCGATAGGGTGACCTCGCGGGTCTCGCCGGGGCGCAGGGTGACCGTCCCGCCTCCGCTCACCGTGCGCTCCTGGCCTGTCGGGATGCAGACTTCCGAGTCGGGAATGGGAATCCGCAGGGGCTGCGAGCAGGCGGGTAGGGCCAGCAACAGGACCAGGGGAAGCCAGAGGGGGCGAGGCATGGCTGGGAGTATAGGTGTGTCCGACGCGGGCGACCTGACCACTTTTGCACCCACTCCAACCCGCACCCCCCCCACGTTGCTACAGTCCCCCCCATGAGTCTGACGATTGACCTCTCCGGCAAGACGGCCCTGGTGATGGGCGTGGCGAACGCCCGCAGCCTGGGCTGGGCCATCGCCGAACCCCTCCTTCAGGCCGGGTGCCGGGTGGGCTTTTCCTACCAGGGGGAGCGCCTGAAGGGCGAACTCGACAAGCTGCTCGTGGGCCGTGAGGGCGTGTGGACCCAGCAGGCCGACGCGACCAGTGAGGACGACCTGACGGCGCTGTTCGCCCGCGTCCGCGAGGAATTCGGGCATCTGGACTACCTCGTGCATTCCATCGCCTACGCGCCCCGCCCCGCGATGGAAGGCCGCTTTATCGCCACCACGCCGGAGGACTGGAACACCGCGCTCAATGTCAGCGCCTACACGCTGGTGAGCGCGGCCCGCCACGCCGAGGGGCTGCTGCGCCCCGGCGGCAGCATCGTGAGCCTGACCTACCACGCCTCGCAGCAGGTCGTGCCCAAGTACAACGTGATGGGGGTGGCCAAGGCGGCGCTGGAGGCCGCCACCCGCTACCTCGCCGCCGATCTGGGCAAGGCGGACGTGCGCGTCAACACCATCAGCGCCGGGGCGATGCGGACGGTCGCGGCCCGCTCCATCCCCGGCTTCAGCGGCCTGTACGACGAGGCCGGACGCCGCGCCGCCCTGGGCCGCCACGCCACCCCCGAGGAGGTGGGCAAACTGGCCCTCTTCCTGCTCTCGGACCTGGGCAGCGGCGTGACCGGGCAGACGGTCTATGTGGACGCCGGGGCGAACATCATGACCATGCCGCTGGAGTAGTCCCCCCGCCGCGCCCAGCCTCAACCCTGCTTTACTTCCCACAGTGGCCCCCGGTTCACGCGCTACAGTGGCGGGCGTGACGTGGCTGAAGCCGGTGAGCATCGATGGAGACGCGCAGGCCGCGTATAACGAGTTTCTGCGGAATCTGGAATCCAGGCTCGCGGACCCGGCGACCGACCGCAACGTGGTGGCCCGCGAGGTGCTCGCTCAGGCGATGTACGGGCGCGAGTACGGGCAACTCCTCGCGGACGCGCCTCTCGCGGCCCTGAACCTCGACGCGCGGAACGTGACCTTTGAGGCCGAGTATTACCTCGCCACCGACGCCGAGCAGTTTGCCCGCGTCAAGCCGCTGCTGTGGCTGTGGAAGAACCTCGACCTCACGCCGGTCGGGCAGAATCCGGTGACCGGCATCCCGGTGCGCCGGATTCTCGCCGGGCACATCTTCCGGCGGGTCGGGCGCGACTTCAAATGCTGGCAGAACGTGGAGTTCAGCGTGGGCTACAACATGGAGGTGGGGGACAACGTGGTCGTTCACCGCCACGTCCTGCTCGACGACATCGGCGGCATCGAGTTGCAGGACAATGCCTCGGTCAGCGACTACGTGAATATCTACAGCCACACGCATTCCGTGCTCGACGGCCCGGACGTGACCCTGCGGAGGACCGTGATCGGCCGGGGAGCACGGATCACGTACCACTCCACCATCCTGGCCGGGAGCGTGGTCAGCGACGACGCGATGCTCGCCACCCACGCCCTGCTGCGCGGGGACATCCCGCCGCACGGCATCGCGATGGGGCTGCCCGCCCGCGTGACCCGCTTCAAGGAGCGGCCCCGGCCGGAAGCCTACGGGGTGGACTCGCGCACCCATCCGCACGACGCGGGGCGCAAGGCCAACCCGCAGTTTCCCGACCCCACGCCCAACCAGACCCGCGTGCCGGGAGACGGCGACCGCTAACCCCGCGCCGTGACCCTCCCCGGTGCCCACCGTGAGGCCATCTGGACGCGGCTGCTGCGCGAGCGGGCCTGCGCGTACCCGCTGCCACCGCATGGGCACCACCCCAACTTCATCGGGGCTGCCCAGGCGGCACGGTCACTGCTCTCGCACCCGGAGGTCGCCGGGCACCGCACGCTGATCGTGGGCGGCGACCGGGTGCTCTATCCGCTGCGAAAGCTCGCGCTGGAGGCAGGCCTGACCCTCTACGTCCCGCACCAGACGCGCGAGGGGTGGTACTGGCGGCTGACCGACCCGGCGGGGGCGCAGCTCCGGGCCATGCCCCGCGTGGGCGAGCCGAGGCTGCATCCGGAGGGGGCGGGGGCCGTCGTCCTCGCCTGCGTCGCTGTGGACCGGGCGGGCGGGCGGCTGGGCAAGGGCTTCGGCTGGGGGGCGCGGGGCCTGGGCCTCGGCCTGCCCGAATACACGCTGGCGCACCCGCTGATGCTGGCGGACGCGCTGCCGTGCCCGCCCGACTCGCGAGTGAGGCTGATCGGGTTACCGGGAAGGGTGCTCGGCGTCTCGGCGCAGGCGGGCCAGCAAACTCTAGACTGAGTTCATGACCAAGCGCAGCAAAGTGTTCGTGCCCGCCGTCGTCACCGTGGCGACGGTCGGGGTGGCCGCCGGGGCCGCCTACGTCGCCCGGTACCGCAAGGACGACGTGAAGGACCTGTTCGTGGCGCAGGCGCTGGAGCGCCCTGCCGCCCGCCAGAGCTATACGGAACTCGCGCAGGGGCTGGAGCGTTCCGGCATCGCCCTCTTCCAGCGGGCGGGCCGCGCCGCCGACACCCAGGCCAACCGTGCCGTGCTGACCCACATCATCGGGATCGAGCGCTGGGGGCAGGAGCGGCTGCGGGTGGCGCTGGGCGAGCGCGCGTTCGTGCGCGACGACCACCACCCCTACAAGCCCGGCGCGGGCACCACATTGCGTGAGCTTCAGGACCTCCTCTCCCAGACCCGTGCCCGCACGGTGGACCTCGCCCGGCGCCTGAACGCTTCCCCACCCGCCGAGGGCACCACCGTCGAGCACAACGGGCTGGGGCCGCTGACGCCCAAGGGCTGGCTGCGCTACCTGACCCAGCACGCCGACCTCGAAAGCCGCAAGGTGCGCGGGGCCAAGGAAGCCAAGGCCCTGGGCGAGTGACCCCGCCCACGCTCTGGACGGTCGGCTATGAGGGAGCCGACCAAGGCGCTTTTCTCGCCACGCTGGAGGCGGCGGGCGTGACCCTGCTCGCCGACACGCGGGAGCGGGCACAGAGCCGCCGCCGGGGCTACAGCAAGACACCACTCTCGCAGGCGCTCGCGGAGCGCGGCATCGGCTACCGCCACCTGCGGACGCTGGGGACGCCGCCCCCGGTGCGCAAGGCGTACAAGCTCGACCACGATTTCCAGGCGCTGGAGGCGGCCTACACCCTGCACCTCGCCACCCAGGGGGAGGCGCTGGAGGAGCTCGGCGCCCTCGCGGGGCGGGAGCGGGTGGCCCTGCTGTGCTTTGAAGCCGATCCCAAAGCGTGCCACCGCTCGCTGATCGCCCGCCGCCTGCGGGCGCTGGGGCTGGTGGGCGAGGTGGTGGACCTCGACATTCCGGGCCGCCAGGGAACGTAGCCCAGCGCCGTAGAAAGCTGTAAGACCCTCTCCCCTACCCTGGGCGGCGATGAGCGTGCTGCAAGCCCTCTTGGGCGTGATCGTGAAGGCCGGGGCCAGTGACATCCACCTGCGGGCGGGGAGTGCGCCTGCCGCGCGGGTCAACGGCGAGATCGTGCGCTTCGGCGAGGACCGACTGCTGCCCGAACACGTCGAGACGTTCGCCCGCGAGATGATGGGGCGCCCCGGCCTGTGGGACGAGTTCCTGACCCGCCGCGACGGCGACTTCGCCTATGGAGTGCCCGGCGTGGCCCGCTTCCGGGTGAACGCCTACTACCAGCGCGGCACGGTGGGCCTGATCATGCGCGTGATCGAGGACAAGCCCATTCCCGGCTTCGCGGACCTCGGGCTGCCGGTGGGCACCTTCGAGGAACTCGCGGGGCACGAGCGCGGCTTGGTGCTGGTGACCGGGCCGACTGGGTCGGGCAAGACGACCACGCTGGCCTCGCTGCTCGACCACATCAACGCCACGCAGCCCGTCAACATCGTGACGCTGGAAGACCCCATCGAGGTGCTGCACCGCGACAAGCGGGCGCTCGTCTCGCAGCGCGAACTCGGCACCGATACGCTGAGTTTCGCGGCGGGGCTGCGGGCTGCGATGCGCCAGGACCCCGACGTCATCCTGATCGGCGAGATGCGCGACAAGGAGACGGTGGAAGCCGCGCTCTCGGCCGCGCAGACGGGGCACCTCGTCTTCTCGACCCTGCACACTCAGGACGCGATTCGCACGGTCAACCGCATCATCGATTTCTTCGCCCCGCACGAGCGCGACCAGATCCGGCTGGGGCTGTCGGAGAGCCTCGTCGGGGTGGTCAGCCAGCGGCTGCTGCCGCGCAAGGGTGGCGGGCGGGTCCTGGGCATGGAGATTCTGCTGGGCACGCCCACCGTCCGCGAGTGCGTCAAGGACCCCGAGCGCACCGACGAGATCAAGCAGGCTCTGCTGGAAGGTGGGGCGCGGGGAATGCACACCTTCGACCAGCACCTCGCCCAGCTCGTGAGCGAAGGGCTGATGACCGAGGAAGACGCCATGCAGACCGCCACCAGCCCGCACGAACTGAAGATCATGCTGATGAAGGCGCAGTTCGCCTGAGTCGCGGCACAAAGACCCGGCACGCCTTGACGTTGGGCGTGCCGGGTTCGCCTGAAAGAGGTCAGTAGGGAGGCCGCACCGCCCGGCGCAGCACCGACGCGGGCGTCTCGCGGACGGTGCGGTCCACCCCCGCCACCGGGGAGCGGTAGATCAGTTCGGAGACGAGGCTGCGCTGCTCGTCCAGCGCGTGGCACACCTGCCGCGCGAGCGAACGCCACAGGACCAGCGTGAACCCGGTCACCAGCATCAACCCCACCAGCACCGCGATCATGGGCTGGAGCTGCTCAGCCAGCACCTCGTCGAAATTGGTGATGAAGTACTCGGCCGTCGTCATCCGGAACAGGGTCGCGGGCAGCAACCACAGTCCCAGGCCCAGCAGCAGGGCGGCGGCGTATTTCAGGGGTGAGGTCGCGTCCCGCAAGGCCCGGTGCAGTGCCCCCGAGGGGCCAGGCTGCCGCTGCCACGGTCCCACCCGGCCCGCCCAGCGCGACAGCCCCCCGAAGCCCCGCCACAGCAGTCCCAGGATCGGTACTGTCAGCGTGACCGCCAGCACCACCGTGATGAAGGCGTACAGCCCGGCGGGGAGCAGTTGCATGGTGGGATCAGGCTGCCCCGCCACCCAGATGCGGATGACCACGAACGCCAGCACACCCAGCCCCAGCACCCAGCGAAAGCCCTGCGTCGCCCCGATAAAGGCCCGCCTCGCCCCCTGGTCGTCCCGGTGCGGCAAGCCCGCCGCCCACGCCCGGAAGCCCACCAGCCCCAGCGCGAGCAGCCCTGCCAGTAGTCCCAGGGTCACCTCCAGCGCGAGGTGCGGCAGAATCCGGGCCAGATGCAGGGCGGGAATGCCGATCTCCCGCGTGTCCTCCGGCATTCCGGCCCACGCCCGCAGCAGGAAGAACACCAACGCGCCGCACACCGCGAACAGGGCGAGGGCAGCGGCGGCCAGCACTCGCAGGGCCAGGTCCTGACGCGGCGTCAGCAGGGGTGTCATGGTGGGGGCAGCGTACACTGCCCGGCTGACCGGTGTGGGCAACAGTGCAGCTCTACGCCTGCATTCCCCGGCCCTTGTTCATCCATGCGGGCGGCTTGGGCGCGAAGCGGCCCAGGATGGTCCCCTGGTCGTAGGCGAGGTAGGCGTCCGCCCAGGGAAAGGTCTGGTTGAGCACCCGGATCGCCTCCGGGCTGCCCATGTTGTGGTCGAGCTGGTAGAGCACGAACTGCTCGGGCGTCTCCAGCCGCAGGTAGGTCGGCATGGCCCCGGCGTGTTCGTCCAGCACGCTCTGGAACTCGCCCACCGCGTCGGGCGTGGCCGTTTCCAGGTCGATGGTCACGTACATGACCTTGGGGACCTCGGCGAGCTGCTCGATGCTCACGACTTCCTCCGCGATGGCCCGCAGCCCGCCGTCTTCCGATTCCAGCTCCACGATCACCAGGGCGGGCGTGTCGTTGACCAGCTTCTCCTGAATGCGGTCGTAGGCGCGGGAAAAGGCCACCAGCTCGGTCTGTCCCGACTCGTCCGCGAGGATGAAGCGGGCCATCATGCCGCCCGACTTGGTGGGCTTCTTGACCACGCTCTCGATCATGCCCGCCAGCACCGCCTTGACCCGCTTGCCCGGCGCGACGTTCTGGGTGGTGAACCAGGCGTCGAGGTCCGAGATGCGGCAGCTCGCGGCCTCGCGCAGCCCCTCGTGCTGCTCCAGCGGGTGCCCGGAGATGTAGAGGCCCAGCGACTCCTTCTCGACGGCGAGGCGCTGGAGGTCGGTGTACGGCTCGACGCCTGATTTGAGCCTCGGCTCGGGGGCGGTCTCGTTCATGCCGAACAGGGCGTCCATGCCGCTGTTCGCCATCGCCGCCGCGCCCTGTGCCCAGGCCATCGCTTCTTCCAGGCTCTCGGAGAGCTGCCGCCGCTCCCCGAAGCGGTCGAAGGCCCCCGACTTGATCAGCGACTCCATCGCCTTGCGGTTGCAGACCTTGTTGCCCAGGCGGGAGCAGAAGTCGGCGAGGGACTTGTAATGGCCGCCCCGCTCGCGTTCCTCCAGAATCCGCTGCACGGCCGCCTCGCCCAGGCCCTTGATCGCGTACAGGCCGAACAGAATCTCCTCGCCCTGCACCGCGAAGTCGGGCGCCGAGCGGTTGATGTCGGGCGGCAGCACCCGCACGTCCATCTTGCGGGCGTCGGAGACGTACTCCGCCACCTTGTCGGAGTCCCGGCGCTCCACAGTGAGGAGGGCGGCCATGAACTCGACCGGGTAGTTGGCCTTCAGCCACGCGGTCTGGTAGGTGATGACCCCGTAGGCGGCCGAGTGCGACTTGTTGAAGCCGTAGTTGGCAAAGGCGTCCAGCAGGTCGAACAGGCGGTTGCCCTCGTCCTCGGGCACGCCGTTCTCCCTGGCTCCGGCGACGAAGATCTGCCGCTGGCGTTTCATCTCCTCGGCGTCCTTCTTGCCCATCGCGCGGCGCAGCAGGTCGGCTCCGCCTAGCGAGAATCCGGCGACCTCGGAGGCGATCTGCATGATCTGTTCCTGGTAGACGGGGATGCCGTAGGTTTCCGCCAGGATCTTTTCCAGCCATTTCGCGCTGTTGGGAAAGCCGTCCTTGACGTAATCCACTTCCTCGACGCCGTGGTGACGGCGGACGTAGGTGGGGATGTTCTCCATTGGGCCAGGGCGGTAGAGGGCCGAAAGGGCAATGATGTCGGCGAGGCGGCGGGGCTTGAGACGGCGGGAGGCGTCCGCGATGCCTGCCCCTTCAAGCTGGAAGACGCCTTTGGTGTCGCCCCGGCTCATCAGCTCGTAGGTCCGGGCGTCGTCGAAGGGAATCGCGTCGAAGTCGATCTCGATGCCCTTGGACTCGCGCATGATGCGCTTGGCCTCGTCGAGGAAGGACAGGGTCCGCAGCCCCAGGAAGTCCATCTTGATCAGGCCGATGTCCTCCACGGCCTTCATGTCGTACTGGCAGACCATGCCCTCGCCGGAGGTGTCGCGCATGACGGGCACGAGGTCGGTCAGTTGCGTCTTGCCGATTACGACGCCTGCCGCATGGACCGAGGCGTGGCGGGTCAGGCCCTCGAGCTTCTGCGCGAACTCGTAGGCTTCGAGCAGTTGGGCGTCTTCCGCCAGCATCTGCTGGATGTCCGGCACGGCCTCCCGCGCCTGCTCCAGCGAGTAGGACTTGCCGAACTTGATGGGGATCAGCTTGGAAACCTTGTCCACCTTGGCGTATTCCAGGCCCATCACGCGGGCCACGTCCTTGAGGCACGCCTTGGACGCCATCGTCCCGAAGGTGGCGATCTGCGCGACCTTGTCGTCGCCGTACTTCTGCTGCACGTAGCCGATGACCTCGCCGCGCCGGGCATCGTTGAAGTCGATGTCGAAGTCGGGCATGGAGATGCGGTCGGGATTCAGGAAACGCTCGAACAGCAGTTCGAATTCCAGCGGATCGAGGTTGGTGATGCGGATCGCGTAGGCGACGAGCGACCCCGCGCCCGACCCACGCCCCGGCCCCACCGAGATGCCCTGGTCCTTGGCCCAGTTGATGTAGTCCGCGACGATCAGGAAGTAGTCGGGAAAGCCCATGTTGTTGATGACCGAGAGTTCGTACTCGGCCCGGCGCAGGATGACGAGGGCGTGGGTATGGTGCGCCTTCGTGGTCTCCTCGCCGTCCGCTTCAGGGTCGAGTTCGATGGCCGTGTCGCTGTCTCCCTGGCGGGCCTGGCGGCAGTCCTCGTGGGCGTAGGGGGGCAGCTTTCCGGCCTCAGCCTCGGCTTCCATGACCTCCAGCGCCGGGTATTTCGTGTACTTCTCCCCCGCCGCCTTGCCCCGCGCCTCCCACTCGCTGCCCATGAAGGCGAGCAGGGTGAACAGCGTTTCGAGGTCGCAGGTCGTGGCATCGCAGCCCTTCACGCGGGCAAGGACTTTCGCCCGGTCCTCCGCCCCCAGCGCCTCCAGCGAGCGCAGGGCGTAGTCGCGCAGCAGCCCCTCCGTCGCGTGGGCCGGATACCGCTTGACCGTGCCCCGGTACGTCTGCACCCGCAGTTCCTCGGCCATCGTGCGGCCTTCGGGGATGGGGAGGGCGGGCATCTGGTACCGCCGCTTCTTGCCGACGGGCAAGTCGACATTGCAGATGGACGCGATATGGGCCGTGTTGTCGAAGGGCTCCTCGCCCCACTCGGAGACGGGGAGGGCCGCCTGCATCTCGTCGAGGCCCTTCACGTAGAACTCGTCACAGGGGAACTTGAAACGGTTCTCGTCGGCCAGGGTCGCCTTGGTCTGGATGGCGAGCAGCGTCTCGTGGGCGGTCGCGTCGGTCTTCTTGACGTAGTGGCCGTCGTTCGTGGCGACCATCCCGATGCCGAGTTCCTGCGCCCAGGCCTTCAGGATGGGGTTGTTGCGCTTCTGCTCGGGCAGGCCGTGGTCCTGAATCTCGATGAAATAGTTCTCGCCGAACAGGTCGCGGTACCACAGCAATCTCTGCTTGGCCTCGTCCTCGCGGCCCTGAAGCAGGAGTTGCTGCACCTCCGACCCCAGGCAGCCGGAAAAGGCGATCACACCTTTGTGATGCTCCTGCAAGAGTTCGTGGTCGATGCGGGGCTTGTAGTAGTAGCCCTCGGTGTAGCCGCGCGAGCTGAGGCGGCAGAGGTTCTGGTAGCCCTCGAAGTCGCGGGCGAGCAGGGTCAGGTGGAAGATGCCCTTTTCTCCGTCACCTGCGCGCGTGCGGTCGCGGCGGGTTCCCAGGCCCGGCACCACGTAGGCCTCGTAGCCGATGATGGGCTTGACGCCCATGCCGGTCGCGTAGTTGTAGAAGTGCACCGCCCCGTGCATGTTGCCGTGGTCGGTCATGGCGAGTGCCGGTTCGCAACCCTCGGGCGTGACCTCCTTGGCCCATTTCAGGAGGTCCTTGAGCTTGGCCGCGCCGTCCAGCAGGCTGTACTGGGTGTGCTGGTGCAGGTGCGCGAACTTCTTCGGGCCGCAGCAGGAGCCGTCCGGCAGGTGGATGTGCGGTTGAGCAGCGTCGGCGGCGGTCATGTCCAGAGTCTAGAGGCTGAGAGTATGGGTTTTGAAGCGTGACAGAACTTTTCTGCCCTGAGCAGAGAGGAGTCCTTTTTCCGCGTTCAGATCGATAATCCGAGGATGGACCGGCGAGCCTACCCCAGCGACGTTGACGACGAGATGTGGCTGTTCATGCGCCCGTACCTGACCCTCGTTCCAGAAAACGCACCCCAGCGCAAGTATTCGCTCAGGGAGATGCTCAATGCCACGTTATGGGTCGCTCGCACCGGGAGCCAGTGGGCGTACCTACCGCACGATTTCCCGCCGTACGAGCTGGTGTACCAGCAGGCCAGGCGGTGGATGGAGCACGGGTGCTTCGAGAACATGGCGCACGATCTACGTGCACTCAAACGAGAGGATGCCCTCAGAGAGGGCATTCCCACGGTGGCCATCATCGACAGCCGGACGCTACAGAGCACCGCTGAAAGCGGTGCAAGGGCCGGGTATGACGGGGCCAAACGACGCAAAGGCAGCAAAATTCACGCCGCTGTCGACACGCTCGGGAACGTGTTGACACTGCTCGTGACCCCCGGGAATGAGCAGGATCGAGACCAGGTGTATGACCTGTGCCGGGAGGTGCAGGCGCTCACGGGTGGAAGCATTGACGTGGTGATTGCAGACCAGGGCTATACCGGGGATCAGGCGAGCACCGATGCAGCGGTGAACGACGTCGAGCTGGTGGTCGTGAAAAGGCCGTCTGGGGCGCATGGATTTGTCTTGCTCCCGAGGAGGTGGATTGTGGAGCGGACCTTCGCCTGGACTGCGCGTTTCAGGCGGCTGGCACGGGATTTAGAGCGGTTACCCGAGATGTTGCTCGGCTTTCACTGGTTGGCCTTGTCGGTTCTGTTACTGCACAACCTCAGTCCCATTCTTGGGATGGGTTCCTAGCACGCTCTAGGCCGGACCTCTCCTGCGGGTCAGTGGCGCCCGGCCTTGACGGCCCTAAGTGGCCGGAGGTCACCCTCATGAGCGGCAAAGGTCGCGCTTCTCACTCTTAAGTATTACAGTGGGCGCACACATGAAGCCGCATACCATCTTCCTCTCATCCGTCTTGTGGTGCGGTGTGGCGGGGTGCTGGGCGGGGGCGCAGGCCGACCCCTTCCAGCGGACGGCCCCGGCCCAGTCTTTGCCCAACCTGCGGACAAGCGCGTCACCGACTCCTCCGGCGGCGCCCCGCTCGGCGGCGACGGCAGCTCCTGCCACGACCTCAAAGGCTCCGGCACCGGCTGAAGCGACTTTCGGCACCCCGCGCACGAGCAGCGACGGCTCGCAGACGCGGGTGGTCTTTGACCTGACGCCGGGCGTGTCGTACACGCTCAACCCCACTTTCGGGGGGCTGCGGCTGGACGTGAAGGGCGCCCGCGTGATGCCCGCCGTCACCACCCGGCTGGGGGCCAGCGTGAGCGAGTACCGCGCCGGAAACGGCTCGGTGACCCTGTTCACCCCCTTTCCGCTCTCGCTGACGGACGGCTGGCGGGCCTCGGAGGCGACCCTGGCCTCCGGGTCGCGGGTCCTGATTCTGGAGTTCGGGCCGACCCTCTCGGGCGGGGCGAGTGCGTCCTTGAAGGCGCTGGTCCGCACGGCGACCACGCCCGCCACGCCCGCGCTGGCGCTGACGGCCACCCCCCCCGTGCCCAAGGCCCTGGCCGAACAACTGCCGCCCGGCGACGCGATTGCTCCCGCGAACCGGGCGGCGTTGCCGTCGCCCCCCGCCCTGCCCGGCCACGATCCGAACAAGCCCAGTGCGCTGGCGGGCCGGGTCAGCCCCGGAGTCACGTCGGGCACGGCGCTGGGCACCCCCCGCGTCGGTAAGAATCCGGGCCTGACGCGCATCGTGCTGGACCTGCCGCCGGGCACGACCTACCGCCTGGTGCCCGGCGGGCTGGGCCTGCGGGTCGAGCTGACCGGGGTGACGGCGGCGGCCCTGAGCGCCCAGAACGTCAGCCCCGAGGTGCGCGGGTGGCGCTATGAACCCAGCCCGAACGGCGTGACGGTCACGCTGCTCACCGGCACCCCCCTGACCGAGCGCAGCGGCTGGCGGGCACTGCTCGTGCCGCCGCTGGAGGGCAGCACGCTCTCGCGGCTGGCGATCGACCTCTCGCCCGCGCTGGCGAACCTGACGCCGCTGGCCCCGCGCGAGAAGGTGGTCGCGGCGGTGCCCGCCACCCCGGTGAGCCGGGGCACGGCGCTGCTGGCCCTCAGCACCAGCCTGGTGCAGCCGCGCGTGGTCTTGGACGCCGGGCACGGGGGCAAGGACCCCGGTGCGGTCGGCTCGGTGATCGAGAAGCAGATCACGCTGGACGTGGCCCTGCGGGTGCGCGAGCTGCTGCGGGCGGCGGGCGTGGACGTGGTGCTGACCCGCGACGGCGACCGCGAGCTGCATTCCGACAAGGTCACCGACCTGAACCTGCGGGCCGGGGTGGGCCGGGCGCAGGGAACCCAGTTGTTCGTGAGTATCCATGTCAATGCGCTGGACGCCAAAACGGCGCTGCGCGGCTACGGCATCGAGACGTGGTGGAATGGCAACCACCCGCTGTCGAGTTCGCTGGCGGGCCTGCTGCAGCAGCATATGGTGGACGTGACCGGGGCCTACTCGCGGGGCCTGCGCAGCAACCGCTCGCTCGCGGTCTTGCGGGAGAACAGCGTGCCTGCCGCCCTGGTGGAAATCGGGTTTGCCAGCCACCCCGTCGATGGCCTGAACCTCAAAGACACCCACTACCTCGACCGGGTGGCGCTCGGCATCGCCCAGGGCATCCGCGCGGCGCTGGTGGGCGGCGTCTCGGCCAGTGGGGCGGTCGCAGGTAGATAAGCCAGGCCCCCAACACCAGAAGGACCCCGCGCGGCTGGCGGGGTCCCTCCGTTTTTCCGGTGCCGGGTCATACGGGATTGCTCTGATTCCAGAACATCCGGGAAAGCACCATAGGGTCTTCCATCGCCGCAACCCCGTACTTTTTGCTTCTCGCTCTCCTGCGGAGCTGTGCCAGTCCGCTCGGATGATTCCAAGGAATCATCGCAATTTGGTATCAGTCCCGCTCGCGCTCGCGCTCGGCGTTGAGCTGGGCCTGAAGCTGGGCTTGGCGCTGGCGCACGTAGTCCTGATGGAAACGCGATTCGTCCATCAGCTCGGTGCCAACCGTGAGCTTGCCGGTGGCGAGTTCGCGCATGGCGAGCGTGACGAGGTTGCGGGTGCGTGCCCGCTGCTCGTTCGAGACCACGCTGGGTGCTCCGGAGCGCAGTTGCAGCGCCCGCTTGGCGGTCACGACCGACAGGCGGTACTTGCTGTCGGTCAGGGAAAGAAGCTTGTCGATATCCTGTTCGGCCATGTAAGAACCCCTTTCATCCGGCGCCTGCCCCGGCTGGGGCGGGAAGCGACGGGCATCCGGCCTGCCCCGGGTGGGCGGGCGTACTCAGCCGCTCAGTCTAGCCCACCGGGGCCAGGGAGAGGCGGGGCAAGCCGGGCAGGGTTCAGCGCAGGGCGCTGATGGGTGCAAAAGTGCGGTCCTGCTCGGCCCGCAGGCGCACGGCGAGGCGCCCTTCCGGCAACTCCACATCGTCGTAGGTGAGCACGGCGTCTCTCGGGACCGCCCGGCGCAGGCGGCCGCCCTCGGCCAGGCCCATCGGGAGCAGGCGCTGGGCCGCCGTCACGTCCGCGTTCTCGCACTGGCCGTAGGTGAGGTAGCCGCCCAGACCGTCTATCGTCTCCCCCGCTGCCAGGTCACGCTTGGCAGTGGCGACCACGTCCACGACGGGAGCGCCCAGCGGCTGCAGCACCGGGTCCCCGAACAGCACCGCGCGGGCCACCGACAGCGGGACCTCGAAGTGGCACAGGTGGTAGGGCGTGTAGAAGCTGTAGAGCGGCCCTTCCCCCAGCTTGTAGAGGTTGAGGTAATGCCGCTGCTTGGGGTCGTCGTGCGTGGCGTACACGAAGACGCCGGGGCCGGGCTTGGCACCCACGACGTAGTCCACGACGCCCCCGAGACGGCGCAGCTCGTCCGCGTCGTAGAGGTGGCGCAGGTCGTCCACGTGCCCGGTGAACTCCAGCCCGCGCATCCCGCGCTGGGCCACCCGCATCCCGGTGCCGTTGGCGACGATGGCCTGCTCGAAGGAGATCTTGGTGCCGTCCGCGAAGCTGGTCACCATATGGGGGTTCTGGCCCCAGCGCTCGGCAAAGGCCCGCTGGGTGGTCGGCGTGCGGTAGGGGTCTTGCAGACCCTTGATGTTGCCGCACAGCAGCGGCGTCAGGCCCAGGCTGCGGACATAGCGGTAGAGGTTCATCTCCACGCCGGGCTGGTCCCCGTCGGCGGCGGTCAGGATCACGCCCGCCCGGTCGGCCATCTGCTTGAGCAGCGGCCCCACCGTCGCGTCGAGTTCGGCGTTCATGGTGACCATGTGCTTGCCGTGCGCGATGGCCTCGACCGTCACCCCCGCGCCGAATTCCACGTCCCCGGTCACCTCGATCAGGCAGTCGATCCCGGCGGCGCGGCACAGGAGAAGCGCGTCCTCGGTGACCGCCGCATGGCCCGTGTGGACAGCGTCCTCCAGGGCGGCCAGGGTGCTCACCTCGCGCACGTCCTCGACCCCGGCCTCCGCGTAGGCGCGGCGGGCGTTCTCCAGGGTGCGGTTGGCGACCGCCACCAGCCGCATCCCCGGCACCGAGTTCACGATCTGGTTGGCGACCCCCCGGCCCATGAAGCCCGCGCCGATCATGCCGACGCGGATGGGGTTGCCCTCCTCCTCCCGCGCCCGCAAGGCCCGGTCCACGATGATCACGCGGTCACCTCCTCGGTCGTCAGCAGCGGCCAGGCGGCGTCCTTGTCCGAGATCACGGTGACCGGCAGCGGCCAGGTGATGCCCAGGCGGGGGTCGTCGTAGCGCAGGCCCCCCTCGGCGCCGGGGGTGTAGAACTCGCCCACCTGATAGGTCACCTCCGCCCCGTCGGTCAGCGTCTGATAGCCGTGCGCGAAGAGTTCGGGCACGTACAGGGCGCGGCGGTTGTCCTCGGAGAGTTCCACCGCGACATGCTGGAGGTAGGTGGGCGAGCCGGGGCGCAGGTCCACGATCACGTCGACGATGGCCCCGCGCGTGCAGCGCACCAGCTTGGTCTCGGCGGCGGGCGGGCGCTGGAAGTGCAGCCCGCGCAGGGTCCCGGCCCGGTGGTTGAAGCTGAGGTTGGCCTGCGCCACCTCCACCTTCAGCCCGTGCGCGGCGAACTCGTGCTGGCAGAAGGTGCGGGCGAAAAAGCCGCGTTCGTCCTCGCGGAGTTCGGGCTCGACGATAAACGCGCCGCCCAGTTTCGTCTCGGTGAAAATCACGTCAGGCTCCCTTCGCGGGCGACCTGGCCCTGCGGCGCGGGTGCGGCAAAGGGGTCGGTCCAGAAGAAGTCGTGGTCGATCTGCCCGGTGGCGAGCAGGTACTCGAGCTGCTTGAGGCGGGTGTAGCCGCGCGACTCGAACTCGTCCCGCGTCAGCCCGATGCGGGCGAAGAGGGCCGCGAGCTGCGCCGCCCCCCGCGCCGCGTCCCACTCGCAGCGGAAGCCGGGCAGCTCCGAGGCGATCTTCTTGAAGGAAACCCGGTAGCTGCGGTTGTCCCCGCCATTCTCCCCGAAGCTCAGGCCGCAGCCCGGAAAAGCCGCCGCCACGACCTCCGCGATGTCGCGCACCCGGTAGTTCTGCTCGGTGCTCCCCACGTTGAAGGTCTGGTTGTGAATGGCCTCCTGGGGCGCCTCCAGCGTGCAGAGAATCGCCCGCGCGATGTCGTTGGCATGCACCAGCGGGCGCCAGGGGGTGCCGTCCGAGGTCATGCGGATCTCCCCGGTGGTCCAGGCCAGCCCCGCGAGGTTGTTCAGCACGATGTCGAAACGCATCCGGGGGGACGCCCCGAAAGCCGTCGCGTTGCGCAGGAAGGTGGGCGAGAAGGTGTCGTCCGCCATTGCCCGCAGGTCGCGCTCGACGAGCACCTTGCACTCCGCGTAGGCAGTCTGCGGGTTGACCGGCGAGGTCTCGTCCACGTGGTCCGCCGAGGCCACCCCGTACACGCTGCACGAGGACATGTACACGAAGCGCCGCACCCCCGCCGCCTTGGCGAGCTGGGCGAGGCGCACCGACCCCGCATGGTTGATGTCGTAGGTGATGGTGGGGAGCAGTTGCCCCAGCGGATCGTTGGACAGCTCCGCGAGATGAACGACCGCGTCCACCCCGGCGAAATCCTCCGGCGTCATCTGCCGGATGTCCTTGAACTGGGTCGGAGCCGTGCGGTCGGTGCCGTGGTACAGCCAGCCGCTCCGGAAGTAGCCGGTATCGACCGCGACGACCTCCATTCCCGCACGCAGGGCGGCGGGGGCGACGATGGAGCCCAGGTAGCCCTCGGTGCCGGTCATCAGAACCTTCATGCGGACACTCCTTGACGGGGAAAGGCAGCGAGCATGGGCCGGGGCGCGGCCGGGACCCGCGCGGCGACGGCCCGGCCGATCTCCAGGCTGGAGGTGGCCGCCGGGGAGGGGGCGTTGCAGACGTGCAGGGCGTTCGGGCCGTCCACCAGCAGGAAATCGTCCACAAGCCGCCCGTCGGGCGCGAGGGCCTGCGCCCGCACCCCGGCCGCGCAGGGCACGAGGTCCTCCGAACGCACCTCCGGAATCAGGCGCTGGAGGCTGCGGACAAAGAGCGTCTTGGACCACGACCGCAGCATCTCGGCGGCCCCCTCGCGCAGGTGCCGCCGCGCCAGCGCCCGGAAGCCGGGGTCGGCCAGCACCTCGCGCAGGTCGCGCAGGTTCACGTCGGACTTGCGGTAGCCCTCGCGCCGGAAGGCCAGCACCGCGTTCGGCCCCGCGTGGACCGAACCGTCGATCATGCGGGTGAAGTGCACCCCCAGGAAGGGGAAGTCGGGATTGGGCACCGGGTAGATCAGCCCGCGCACGAGGTGACGACGGTCCCCCCGCAGCTCGTAGTACTCGCCCCGGAAGGGCACGATGCGGCTGTGCGGATCGGTGCCCGCCAGCCGCGCCACCCGGTCGCTGTGCAGCCCCGCGCAGTTCACCAGCACCCTCGCGGCGAAGTCCCCGGCGGTCGTGCCGATGTCGTAGCCCTGCGCGGTGGGGCGCAGCCGCGTGACCCGCGCCCCGAAGCGCACGTCGGTGCCGCGCGAGCGGGCCAGCATCACGAGCACGGCGCTGACGTGGCGGTAGCTCACGATGCCGGTGGACGGCACCCGCAGCCCGGCCAGGGCCTGCACGTGGGGTTCGTACTCGCGGACCTCATCGCCGGAGAGCCGCTGCACGCTCAGGCCGTTCTGAAGCCCGCGTTCGTGCAGCCGCTCCAGGAGGGGGAGTTCCCCCGGCCCGGTCGCCACGATCACCTTGCCGCACTGCTCGTACTGGATACCGTGTTCCTCGCAAAACTGGATCATGGAGCGCACGCCCGCCGCGCACAGCCGCGCCTTGAGGCTGCCGGGGGCGTAGTAGATGCCCGAGTGGATCACCCCGGAGTTGCGCCCGGTCTGGTGCCGCGCGGGGCCGTCTTCCTTTTCCAGCAGCAGGATGGACGCCCCCGGATGCCGCTCGGCGAGGGCGTGTGCGGTCGCCAGCCCCACGACGCCGCCGCCGATCACCGCGTAGTCGTAGCGCACCGGGCTCACCACACCTTCCAGGGGGCCTGGTGCCCGCGCCACATCTCCTCCAGCACGTGCTTGTCGCGCAGGGTGTCCATGGGCTGCCAGAACCCGCTGTGGCGGTAGGCCGAGAGCTGGCCGTCCCGCGCGAGGTGGCGCAGCGGCTCGGCCTCCCAGGTCGTGTCATCCCCCTCGATATAGTCGAGCACCCCCGGCTCCAGCACGAAAAAGCCCCCGTTGATCCAGGCGCCGTCCCCGTTGGGCTTTTCCTGAAAGCTGCGGACCCCGTAGCCTTCCTCCAGCGCGACCGCCCCGAAGCGCCCCGGCGGCTGCACCACCGTCATGGTCGCCAGCCGCCCGTCGCGGCGGTGCAGGTCGATGGCGGCCTGGATATCCACGTTGCCCACCCCGTCGCCGTAGGTCAGGCAGAAGGTGCCGCCTTCCAGGTAGCGCTGCGCCCGCTTAAGACGCCCGCCGGTCATGGTCTCCTCGCCAGTGTCCACCAGGGTCACGCACCAGGGTTCGGCGTGGGCACAGTGGATGCGGGTCGTGTTCGTCCGCAGGTCGAAGGTCACGTCCGACATGTGCAGGTAGTAGTTGGAGAAGTACTCCTTGATCATGTACTGCTTATAGCCGCACAGCACCACGAAATCGGTGATGCCGTGGGCGGCGTAGATTTTCATGATGTGCCACAGGATGGGCCGCCCGCCGATCTCGATCATCGGTTTGGGGCGGACGGTGCTCTCCTCGCTGATGCGCGTGCCTAAGCCTCCGGCGAATATCACTGCCTTCATGGGAGCACCTCACGGAACGGGGGAGGGTGGGGCCGGGGGCCTGGGAGCACCGGGAAACCGCGCGGGGGAAGCGCGGACCAACGGCTCGGGACCTGAGCGGAGCGTGCATCTGAGAGGGACGTGACCGTACTGTACTGGCCCGCCGCCCAGGGGGTGCGCGAACCACGCTACGACCCGGTCTCGTCCCACAACGGGAGCGTGTGGCCGCACGACACCGCCGCCGCCACGCTGAGCTTCGAGCACTACGGCCTGCACGCCGGGGCGGCGCAGGTCGTCCGCGCCCTGTTCGACGTGGCCCGCTGGGCACCCGATCACCGTCTCAGCGAGCTGCTGGCGGGCTTTCCCTGCGACGACGGCCCGCCGGTCCCCTACCCCGCCGCCTGCCACCCCCAGGGCTGGGACGCCGCGATCCCGCTCGCGCTCGCGCACCTGCTGCCGGAGGTCTCTGGCCCAGAAGCCGCCACCCCCGCCCGGCAGGAGTGGACGCCCGCCTAGCCACCCGCCGCTGCCCATAAGAAAAAGTCCCGCTTAGCGCGGGACTTTCCTCTGGAGCCAGAGGTCGGATTTGAACCGACGACCTACTGATTACGAACAACTTGAGCAGGGGTCTGACCGGGTAGGGGCTGCCGGTAGGGGTAGGCCAAGAAACCGCGCCCAGTGCGTGAAAGCCAGTCTAACGCATTACGCCCGGTTACTACCCAGGGGGGGCACTTTTGCCCCGTGCGTTTGCAAATCGTTTGCAACCGGGACCGCCCTGCTACTTCCCGAACGTACTAGCGCGTAAGATGTTTGCCATGACCGGCCCCCGCCCCCTGCCCCTGACTTCCCGCATGAACGTCGGGGGTTATGGGGGGTACACGGTGCGGATGCTGGAATGTGTCGCCCCGGAAGTGCGGACCAGTTACCAGGGGCAGCCGCTTACCATCGCTGCCGCCTGGGCGTCCCTCTATCTGGGCAAGGTTGCTGCTGACGGGCGCTTCTCTGTCTCCCCGGAGCATTGGCGGCCACGTCACTACCGCCGCGCGGTCATGCGGGGCGCTGGGGTGTATCAGGCGGGCCTCTGGGCGCTTATTGCATCACGCCGAAAGACAACCCCGCTCAAGCACAGCTTAGGTGCGCCTGCATGGAATAACACCCAAACATTCTGGGCGATCCAACCTGAGAGCGAGTTTTGGGGATATTCCGCTGTCGGTGCTACCGCAGAAATGAGCGAGAAGCGCGTACGGCGACGTAGAAGAATCATCTTTGCTTCCCGGACCGGGCTACCTTTCGGCGCGAGCGCCCACCTTCCCTATATGCCCCGTCCAGCCCTAGACGCCGAATTGGGCCGAGCGCTCACAGTGCTTGAAAACCCTGTGTTTGGCCTGGGCTGGGCTAGTGCAGGGAGTTACTCAGGAGTTGCACCTGCATAACGACGGGGAAGCGCTCCCAGCCGAGAAAATCTGGGAGTGTCTACGTCACAGATTCTGGGGGAGCGCGTCCGCATTCTGGCAGATGAGTTCCTGGCCGTTCCAACCACGTCCTACCAACAGCGCAGCCTGGAGGCTGCGCTGTCGATGTTCCTGGACACTGCCACCAAAACGGCGTTGCACCGCGCTGAGTTGGTCAGCAAAAGTGCGCTGAGCCGCCTCCTGAACGAGTACCCCTGGGATACGGCACAGGGTTGGGCCATCTTGCAGCGCGCCCAGTGGGACGCGCTGCTTGTCGCGGCCCGACGAAAACACCGCCCACTCCTGCGGCTGAGTGTCGACCTGACCAGCATCGAAAAAAAGGGCAGCACGCTGCCCTTCGTTCGCGTCTACAACGAGGTTCACGGCATCCATCTGGTCGTGTTGTTCGCCGAATACGGAGCGGTGAAGTTTCCCGTGGGGTACCGGGTCTACCGGGGCAAGGGGACAGCGACCCCAGTGACTCTGGCACGAGAACTTCTGCGAACCGTCCCAGACGCGATCCGTCGTCGATTCCGGATTCGCGTGTTAGCAGACAGCGGATTCGAATCCGCTGTCTTCCTGGATGAAGTCAGGCAGCTGGGCTTCGAGTTTGTGGTGGGCGTTCGGTCAACCCGGCGGACGATGCACCCAGGCGAGGTCACGGTGGCTGACTGTCCGCATGGAGGCTACATCGAATTGAAGAACTGGCCGCATGACCCGCTGGTGCTGGGTCGCGTCGACCGTGGAGACCGGGTGTTTCACGCGGTTTCTTCGGAACTGATGGAAGGCGACGAGGTGGTCGCCGAGGGGGCAAAGCGGTGGAGTGAGGAATCGTTCTTCAAGGAGGGCAAGCACCAGTTTGGTCTGGCGCAGTTCGCATTGCGAACTGCTGTGGGCCTGGATCGCTGGGTCCTGCTGGTGTTCCTGGCCTGGACACTGGCCATCCTGCACCGAGAGACCGGGATGACCCTGGAGGCGTGTGCTGCTCTGGCACTGATGACGGTCATGCCAGACGTTCATTTGAACCGCCTGCTCCTGACGTTCAGCAGAAACTCGGAATTTCTCCGCCAGCACGGCTATTCACTGCGCTATGCGAGGTGCAACTCCTGAGAGTTATGTTCGTGCGGCGAGGGCGACAAGCCGAAGAGAAGCCGTTGATTCTCAAATCGTCAAAAGTCATGCCTACAAACTTGCCCTGAGAAGGCTGAGCCTACAGGCAGACGCCTACCGCGCCCACCTCGCCCGGCGCATCAAACCCCAGCGCCCCCCGCGCCGTCTCCCCCGCCCGCTCTACTCGCGGGCCATACCCCCAGCCGCACCCCTCGCGCCCCCTGCCCTCGCCTGAGCTGGCAGCGCTCCCCCTGACCTTTCAGGCCTGAGCGCTCGCGGGCATCTGAACAGCACCCCCAGCGGTGCCCAGGTGCCACAGGCTCTCCCCCCTCGCCCCCATGACGCGGGGCAGGGCGGATACAGCGCGAGGCAACACATGACGCACCCCCAGGCGGTTAACCCCCTGACGGCACCCCCCCAGCGCAAGGGCGGGCGGCAACGGACCACCCTCACCCCCGAACAGCTCGACGCCCTGCTGATGCTCGACGTGGTAGAGGCGGCGGCCCTGCTGAGGGTCGGGACTGACCTCATCCGCCGCGAGATACGCGAGGGCCGCCTCATTGCCGAGAACTACGGCACCCCCGCGCGGCCCCTGTACCGCATTCCCCGCCCCCAGCTCGACGCATGGCGGGCAGAGCGCCGGGCCGCCCAGGCGGTCAAATGAAGCCGCCCCGCGTGACGGCGGGGCTGGGGCAGGGCCGGGGGGGGCTTGCCCACATCCTACCGGGAAAGCCCGCGAGCAGGGCCGCGTGTTTTTCTCTCTCGCTCCAATCGCCCCAGAAACCCCTAGAACCTCTGCGCCACTCACAAACGCTGTCCAGCACGGCGAAAAAGAGTAGAGGTTTCGTCCCAGTGGTTCTACTCGATAACCCCCCCGGAACCTCTGTCTACTCCTCCCCCTACTCCCCCGCGCACTGGGGGCAGAGGGAAAACCCCACGCCCAGCGCTGAGAATTGCCGCACCCCCTCCCCCGCTGGGGGTAGGAGTAGGGCCGGAGGTTTTAGGGGGGTGCCGGGTTCTACTCCTACGCCTACTCGCCCGCGCACCTGGGGCAGCGCTGGGGGTCCGGCATGACCGCCGCTACCCTGCCCCGCCCCGCTGACCGTATCGCCCAGGCGGAGGCCCTGACCGCTGGGGGGTTCGTGCTGGTGCCGGTGCCCAGGGGCACCAAAGGCCCCAGGGAAACCGGCTGGAACTCTGACCCGGCCCAGTGGCTCACCACCCCCAGCGCTGCCCGCGCGTACCTCACCGCGCACCCCGGCGCCGGGGTGGGGTTGCTGCACTCGGAAAGTCAGACGGCGGCGCTCGACCTAGACCATGACGGTGCGGCCCTCGCGCTCGCGGCAGTGGGCGTAGACCTCGCGGCCCTCATGGCGGGCAACCCCTACCGGGTCCGGGGCAAGAAAGGGGAAAAACCCCTCTACCGGGTGCCGGACGGGCTGAGCCTGGGGCGCGTGGCGCTGATCTGGCCGGACCCCAGCGGCAAGAAAGGCCCCGGTGGGCGCCCCGCCCCCCTGACCGTCTTTGAACTGCGGGCCGGGCAAGTGCAGGACGTGATGCCGCCCAGCCTTCACCCGGACACCGGGCAGCCCTACGCCTGGGCCGGGCCGGTCCCGGAGCGCGTGGCCGATCTGCCGGAGCTGCCCCCGGAGCTGCTGAGCCTGTGGCAGCGCTGGCGGGGGCTGGAAGGGGTCATGAAAGCGGCCTGCCCCTGGGCGCCGGGCGAGCTGCCCGCCCCCAGTGAGCGTGACCTGGGCCGCCTGGGCGGCGCGGCCTCGCGGGGTGAGGGTGGGTCCGTCATAGACCAATTCAACGCCGCCCGCTCGCTCGCTGAGGTGCTGGGCGAGCACGGCTATAAAGGCCCGCCGCGTGGCCCCTGGCTCTACCCCCATTCGTCGAGCGGTCAGGCGGGGGTGAGGTTGCGCCCGGAGCGCACCCCCGCCGGGGCAGAGGTGGTGATGAGCTGGCACGCTGCCGACCCGCTGGGCGACGGCCTGCCCCGTGACGCCTTTGGGGTGTGGGCGCTGCTGAGTGAGGGTGTGGACGGCTACACGGCCACCCCTGAGCAGTGGCGCGAGGTGGTGAAGAAGGCGGCGCGGGTGCTGGGGTTGCCGGAGCCGGAGCGGGCCAGCGCTGGGGGTCAGGCGAGCACCGCCCGCCCGGCGCCCGCTGCCGACCTGCCCCCGGTGGCCTGGGGGGACGTGACCCCGCTTCCCCCGCTGACTGAGCCGGTGCCCCCCCTGCCTGCTGAGTTGCTGCCCCGCCCCCTCGCGGACTGGATACAGGCAGAGGCGCGGGCGGCGGGGCTGCCGCTGGAATCGGTAGCGGCGCCGGTACTCGCGGGGGCCTCTGGCCTGATTAACAGGCGGCTCGCCCTGCGGAACGTGCTCAGCTATCCCCCCGTCACGGGCGCGGCATGGTGCGGGATTTGCGCCCCACCTGGGGCTAAAAAGTCCTGGGCGGTGAGCCTGGGGGCCGCGCCGCTGGAACGGGCAGAGCGGGCAGAGTTTGACCGTATCGCGGCTGAGCGCTCGATGTTGGAAGCGCGGCGAGACATGGCAGAGGCCCGCCTAGACGCGCTTCAAACCCGCATGAAGGCGGCCTATAAGAGTGGCAAGGGCGAGCTGCCCAGTGAAGATGAGCTGGCAGAGGCCCGCGACGAACTCAGCGCGGCCCAGGCGGCTCTGACCCCTGAGCGGTTCACGGTCCGGGACGTGACCATAGAACGCCTCGCGGTGCTGGCGAGCCAGAACCCCCAGGGCCTCATGTTGATTCGTGATGAGCTGGTGGCCTTCATCGGAACCTTTGAAAAGCCGGGGCGCGAGTCTGACCGCGCCCAGTGGCTAGAGCTGGCAAACGGTGACGCGGTGCTCCAGGTAGACCGCATGAGCCGCGAGGCCCTGTATGTGCCCGGCGTGGCCGTGGGGATTCTGGGCGGGATTCAACCGGGGCCGCTCGCCCGCTTGCTCGACGGCGAGAGCCTGGGCGGTGACGGGTTTTTGCAGCGCTTTCAGTTGTTCGTCTGGCCGGACCGCTGGCCGGAGTTTGACCAAGCGGCCCAGCATGAGGGGGCGAGCCGGGAGTTACGCGAGGCGGCGGCGGCCCTCCTCGACACCCTGCCCAGCCTGACCGCTGAGGCCCTGGGCAGCGTGTACCCCAGCGGGGACGGGGCACCCCTGACCTACACCCCAGAGGCCCAGGCCCTTTTCAACGCCTGGGAAGTGGGACACGAACAGCACAAGCGCGACCTCAGCCGGGGCGAGGCGTACCGCTCGCACATCTCCAAACAGCCCGGCACCTTTGCGCGGCTGGCCCTGATCTTTCACGCGCTCGACGTGGCAGCAGCGGGGGTCGGGGGACACCCTCACCCCGCGCGGGTGGGCGTGGAATCTGCCGCCCTCGCGGCGATGTGGTGTGAGTACCTGGGCGCCCACGCCCGCAAACTCTGGCGCGAGGGCCGCCGCGCTGACGTGCTCGACGCCCGCGCCGTGCTCCGGTTCGTCGAGCGTGGGCGGGTACTCGACGGGCAGAAAGTCGCAGACGTGCGCCGGGTGCTCAGCGAGGCCCGCGAGGCCCTGACCGGCCCCCGGCTAGAGGCGGCGCTCAGGGTGCTGGAAGGGTGCGGGGCGGTGCGGGTGGAAGTCAGCGCCCCCCCAGGCGGCAAGGCAGGCGGGCGGCCCGTGAAGACGCTCCGGGTGCACCCGGACGCCCTCGCGGCACTCGACGGGGCAGAGGGCGAGGTGAGCGCATGACCTTTACCTCTCCCTTTCTTGCGCACCTCCGGGCGGCCCGTGGGCAGGCTGAGTCGCCCCCCAGCCCGGCCCCCCAGCCTCAGACTCAGGCGGCCCCACCCCCAGCCCCAGCACCGGCAGCGCTGCCCCCTCGCCCGGTGCCTCGCCCCCGCCCGGCGCCCAGCTCGCCCCCACCGGAGGCCCCGCCCAGGGAAGCGCCGCGCCCCCAGGCTCGCCCGGTGCGGCCCAGCATGGCGGCCCCCCAGGCTGACCCGTGCCCGGTGCCCGATCTGGGGGACATGCCCTCACACCTCGCCCGCATGGTGGCAGCGGCCCAGCGGGGCGAGCTGCCGCGCGGGGTGCACCTTCTAGAAAGCGGGTTGGTCATGGACCTTGCCGGGTACGTGCTCGCCTGGGCGGAATGCTGGCCCAGGGACCGGGCGCACCTGACGCGGCGGCTGGGCGAGGCTTACGCCGCCCTGGGGCAGGCATGACCGGCCCCAGAATGAACGCCGTCACCTGGGCCGCGCTCGACGTGTACGCCCAGACGCTAGAGGGGCAGGCGGTGCCGGGGTTGCGCGAGCTGCTGAGAGACGAGGCCCCCCGGCTCGCCCGGCTCAGGAACGCGGCCCGCTCGACGGCGGCAGCGCTGGGGGTGCTCGACGAACGCGGCGGGCTGACGGCTCAGGGCCTCACCTCCGCGCGGGCACGGGTGGCCCGGCTGGGCCTGGGCACCGCTACAGAGGAATCAGATACGGGCGCAGCCCCAGCCACATTGAGAGGTACGCCCCCCCTAAGGAAGTCACGATGACGCCTAGACGGGAAAGCGGCCTCAGCGTGCCGGTGAGCTGGCGAGTAGCACCCCAGAGGTATGAGGGAATGACTGTTAAGAATAGGGCCGTGCCCAGCACCCCCAGCCAAAAACTGGGGAATGCAAACAATGCCCACAGCGGGACAATGACCACGAACAGGACAAAGAGCAGCCCTGCCTTTATCGCGGCCCACAGTCTGAAAAACGCCCACATGACTGCCGCTCAGTATGGGGCGCCGTTTGCCGGGCGGGGGCAAATATGACGCCCTGGCCTGACCTCGCCTCTGGCCTGCTGAGGGCCTACGCGGCAGCCCTCACGGCGAGCGGGTACGGCCCGGCAGCGCTGCCGGTGCTCGCCCGTGCGGCGGCCCTGGAACACTCCCCCAGCGCGGCCCAGTGGCAGGCCCTCCGCGCGGCGGGCCTGCTGACCGGCGCGGGCACCCTGACCCGTGAGGGGTGGGCGGCACTCGCGGGGGTGCTCGACGAACGGGGCGGGGCGTGAGCCGGTTCAAGTTGCGGCGGCCCGCCCAGGTTGACCCCCTGGCCTGGGAGCTGGCCTCACGTGGGGTCCGGCTCGCCCTGATGGAAGCGTGCGCGAGCACCCCGGAGGCGGCGCGGGCGGCAGAGGTTCAGAGGGTGAAGCACTCAGCCCGCGAGTTACGGCGGGCGCTCAGCCTGCTAGAGGGGCGCGGCCCCAGGGGTGAGGAATGAGCAGCGAAAACTACGAAACAACCCCGGCCCCACTCGCCCAGGTGGAAGCGGCAGACCCCCAGGTGCTCCCCCCACGTGACCCCAGGGGCGGCAACGCCCAGCGGCACGGGATTCTCAGCGAGCACGTGCCCCCCAGTGAGCGGGCAGAGTACGCGGCGCACGTGGCCCACATCCGCGAGGGCGCCGGGGCGAGCACCTACCTTGAGCAGCGCCTCGCTGACCGCGCGGCCCTCGCCCTGTGGCGCCTGGACCGGGTGGCCCGCTATGAGGCGGCCCAGGTGAGCACGGCCCAGCGGGGGGCACGGGCAAGCATCGAGAAAGGCAGCGAGTACGGCCCGGAGGGGCAGGCGGTGAAAGCCTGGGCGCGGCTCGCCAAAGTGTGCGGGCTGAGCGTCGAGCAGCTCCGGGCTGACCCCCAGTGGGTAGAGGCTGAGGCCCAGAGGTTTGAAGGGTACGCGGCCCACTTCCTGCGCTGGGCGTCTGGGGGCAGCGCTGAGGGGCTGACAGACGGCGAGGCCCTGAACCTGGGCGCGGCGCTGGGAGCTGAGCTGGAAGACCGCGAGGCCCGCCCGGCTGACATGGTGCGGGCCATGATGGGCCGCCCGGCGCGGCGGGGTGAGGCGGCGAGCATCGAGGAAGGCGAGTGGACCTATGAACCCGGCGAGCTGCCCGGCCTGCTGACCTTTGCCCGCGAGTACCTGGGCGCTGAGGCGGGGGCGGTGCTGGGCGAGCTGGCCCAGGCAGAGGGGCGCCGGGCCGCCCGCATCCGCGAGGGATTGCGCGAGGCCCTGGGCGCCCAGGCGGACGCGCTCGCCCTGGCCGCGCTCCCCCCGCCCCAGACCCTAGTACAGCGTTCATTTAATACGAATGGCTTCGTAGTGCCGTCCTAGCGTCCGGCGGGCGACCTGGGTGGAGAACTGCCAGTTGAGGGTGACGCCCGCGCGTGAACGCGCTGCCACCCAAGCCTCGACTTCCGACCGAAGCCGTTCCAGCACTGGAATACGCCGGTTCAAGCACTGCCGCTGAAGGGCACTGAATTCCAGTTCTGCCATGTTCAGCCACGAGGCATGTTTGGGCGTGTAGACCCACTCGAAGCGGCCCACCAACCGGTGGGCCGCCTGTGGCGACATGAACTTGTAGAAACTGCCGCCGTGATGCGTATTGAGGTGGTCCTGAACCAGGGTGATCTGGACGGCTGCTGGATAGGCCCGTTCCAGGTTCTGCATGAAGGCGGTGTACTCCTCGGCGGTCCGTCGGGCACAGACCTGGACAAACCGTCGGCCTGTTTTCGGCTCGACGGCCAGCAACACAGCCGCGCTCCCAAAGCGCTGGTATTCGTAGTCTTGTTTGGCGACTCGCCCCGGTTCCGATGGAACCGGGGCCATGACGTCACCGATCAGGAAGCAGGGTTGCTCATCGAAGCACAACACGGGAAAACGGTCGTCGTAGGGCCGAGAGTACACGTCCAGAACGCGTTCCATCTCGCAGAGGAAATTCGCCGTCAGGTGCGCGATGCACCACTGCCTTTTGCGGTGCGGCTGGACCGCGTTTTTTTCAGAATGTAGAACACCGTCGACGGAGCGATGTGGTCGACCAAGTTCAGCTCTACAGCCTTCTCTGCCAGCAAGCGAATACTCCATTGTGCGTGACCTTCGGGCGCCTCACTGCACGCCAGCGCGGTGATGGCCGCCCGGTCTTTGCCGTCGAACTTCGCGGGTCGCCCCGTATGCGGCGCATCGAACAGCGCCGCGTCCAGTCCCCCCAGGGCAAAGCGTTTTCGGGTCGCTTGCACCATCTGGACGCTGATACCGAGGGCGTCCTTGATGGCCGAGTCCGTGACCTGTCGATGGGCCAGCAGCAGAATCCGGGCGCGGGTCATGACCCGCGCCTTGCCACTGCCCTTCATGGTCATGCCGTGCAGAGTCTGTTCTTGCTCAGCACTCAAAGTCACTGGATAGCGAAGAGGACGGCTCATACCTCACTATGACAAATTCAAAAACGCTGTACTAGAGAAGGTCACGCGCTATGAGGCGCACCTAGAGCGGGTGCTCTACCGGGCATTACACGATCTGGAAGCGGCCCGCCGTGAGCGCGAGGGCAAGGCCACCCCGGCCCCTCTGCGGGGCGTGCTCGACGAACACGGCGCCCACTGACCCCCAGCGCGGCCCGGTCATGTTGCCGGAGTCCGCACCGTGACCCGCCCCTGCCCCCCCTCGCCCCGTGCGGGGGGCGTTTGCTGCCGTGCTGAGATGCTCCCCCGATCTGGGGAGCAAGGGACCGGAAAGGGGGTCCGGCGTTCCCGGCATTTTCCCGGAGAGGGTCGGGAACGCCGCGCCCAGTGGGCTTTCCTTTCCCAGGGGTTTTCCCGGCGAGAGTCACGCCGGGTGGGAAGCGGGGGCGGCCCCTGTGACACACCTGGGGTTTTACTCAGCCGCGAGTAAAACCCGGTGAGGGGGTGTCAGGCCCGCTGACACCCTGGGCGCAATTCGTGGAGCTGGCTCCACGCGTTCCTTTCTCCGGCGCCAGACAGTGCCAAAAGGCCGGGGAGATTCCGCCTACATCACCCCCTCTCACCCCGTCCCCCGGCCTGGTTTCCTGCGCTGGGCGGGCGGTTTTCCGGCGTGAGCAGTGACTCACCGTGAATCACGGTTTCCGCGCGAGGTATGGGGATTTGGTGCACCTGGGCGGCCCTTTGCCCCCCGCTTTCCCGTCTCTGTGGCAGCGCTGGGGTGTGTGGTGTGCCCCTGCCTGGGCACTTGCCGGGTGGGTTTTCGCCGAAGGTGGAGAAAAACCCCCCTCTGACCCCTACGCTGAGGCATGGCAGCGGGGCGGAACTATCAGCGCACGGGCGACCCCTTCACCGGGAAAGTCAGGCGGGGCGAGGGACCGCCCACGGTGCGGGCATGGCGGCGGCCCGGCACCGGGCGGGAGTGGTTTACACGGGTGCCGGTGCACCTGTGCTCACGGCTCGACGCGGTGACGGTGGCCGCGAGTCTGCGGGAGCACGGCCACACCCTCGCGGCGCACGTGGGCGAGCCGTGCGAGCTGCCCCGGCTCGCGGCGGTGCTCGCCTTTGACTGGGATACGGCGGGGCACACCCTGACGGCCACCCCCGCCGATCAGCCCCTCACGCCGGGGGCAGCCGCGCGGCTGAGGGTGAGCACCTCCCCCACCGGCCCCCGTGGCGCTGGGGTGCGGGTGTGGCTGACATGCCCCCGGTGCGGGCGGCGGTGCGGCGTGCTCTACGCCTCGCGCTGGGGGGCGGCGGGCGAGCGCCTGGCGGTGCCCCTCGCGGGGTGCCGCGAGTGCCTGGGGCTGACCGATGAGAGCAGGCAGCGGCACAAGTGCCCGGACTGGGCCGGGGCGGTGCTGGGAGCGCGGCCCTACAAAGAGGGGCGGCGGGGGGTGTACCACGCCCGCACCTGGGGCACGGCCCGCGAGCGGGCCACCTACCACATGCAAGCCGGGTGTGCCCGCGCCCTGCCCGGATTCTTCGACCGGCCCGCCCGCCCGGAGCGCTGGGGGCTGGGGCCGTGCCCCTGGGGAAAGGGGGCGGAGTTTCAGGGCAGCGCTGGGGCTGAGGGTGGCCCGGAGCCGGTGCCGGTGCTGGGCGGGGGCGAGTGGGGGGCCTGGGAATGAGCCGGGGGACCGGGGCGGGTCATGCGGGGGTGTGCCGAGCTGCTGAGCGGGTGGGGCCGGGCGAGCACCTGGGAGCTGAGCGCGGCCCTGACCCCAGGCGGCGGGCGGGCGGCCCAGGTATCCACGCGCCGGGCGCTCCGGGTGCTGGAAGCTCGCGGGGTGGTGACGTGTCTGGGGTTTGACCTGCACGGGCACCGGGTCTACTGCCTGAGCGGGGACCGCGCCGGGATGCTCGCCCCCTGGCTACCGGGCAGCGAGCACGCGGCCCTCACGGGCGGGGGGTTGTTGCCGGGGTACATGCGGCCCGCATTGGTGCGCCTCTGGAACACCTCGCGCCTTCCCCTGACCCGTGAGCAGCGAGAGGCGAGGCGGGCAGGCTGACCCCAGGCGGCAGAGGGAAAGGGCCGCGTTTCAAACGTCACCCTACGGTGAGGGGTGCCCCCGCGAGGTGGGCCGCGCTGGGGGCACTGTTGCAAACAGCGGGCGGCGAGCGGCCCCGCCCGGTGAAGGTGGGGGCCGCTCGCTGAGGGTTTTTTCTGGCTTACAAGTCCTTGCAAGTCAGGGGACCGGGTGAGGGTTCCTCCGGCGTTGCAGGGCGGCGAGATGCTGGGGGTCAAACCCCAGCGCGGGGGCGGCGGTGTCGAGCTGGGCCGCGCTGAGGGTGTAGGCGCACACCTGGGGGGTGCCGGGGTGATCTATCAGCCACCCGCCCCCACCCTCGCGCACGGTCAGGAACAGAAAGCGCTCGCGGGGCACGGTCACGCGCTCGCCCGCCGTCAGGGTCAGCGTGACCCCGCTGGGGGTGGGGGTGACGGCGAGCACGTCACGCGGGTGGGCCTGAACCGGGGCGCGTTTGGGCCGGACCTGGGCGGCGAGCGAGAGGGCCGCGTCTGCCGCGCCCATGTGCTCCGCCTGGGCGTCCCGGTCCCGCGCGGCGAGGGCGGCCCGGACGTGCTCGCGGGCCTGGGCGACGTGCGCCCCACCGGGGCCGCCCAGCTCGCCGGTCAGGGCGTCGAGCATCTGGGCGAGGGCCTGGGGAATGCCCAGGTTGCTGAGGGTGTAGGGGTCCGGGGTGTGCCCCTCCGGGATGGGGGCCGCGCTGGGGGGGGCAGGCGTCATGGTGTGCCCCCTCCCCCTCGCGTATGGCCTGGGCAAGCGGAAAGGACCGGGCGAGGGCCTGGGCGAGCGGGGCGGGCAGTTCCAGGGCGCGGGCCTGGGGCGTGTGGGGGTGAAGGATGAGCAGCGGCGAGGGGGCGAGCCGGACAGCGGCGCGGGTGCCGTCTGTCAGGATGATGACCTCACCGGAACTCAGCCCCAGGGTGATGACCCCGGCCCCAGGGTCAGGCGAGCACGTCACCACGCGCCCCGAGCTGGGGGGGAGATCGGGCGGGGCCTTCACGCGGGCCGCCCCAGCCGGACCGGCTCGCCGTCATAGGTGCCCAGGGCCTCGACCACTTCCCGGAGCACGCGCACGGCGGGCACGTCGAGCACCGCGCGGCGGCCCTCATGCTCAAGGGTCAGCCGGGCACCGCCCAGGCGGGCGAGGGTCAGCCCCTCGCGTTCGTCCCGTTCATTGGGCAGCGCTGGGGGGTAGGTCAGGCCCCAGCTCACGCCGCCCGGCAGCACCGTCAGCGTGACCCGGTGCCGGGTGGTGTAGCAGGCGAGCGCGAGGGCGGGCCGCCCGCTCGCGGTCATGGCGCCGGGGATGACGTGCACGGCAGCGAGGGACACGGCCCCCGGAATCAGGGCGCGGGGCGAGCGGCGGCCCGGTGTGGCCTGGGCGGTCATGCCTCACCCCCAGCGCTGCCCCAGTAGCCCAGCGCCTCGCGCACCGCGTCCAGCATGGCGGCGGGCACGCGGTAGCCCTCACGGGTGCGCGGTTCGGTGGCCCCGTGAATGCCGGTGAAGTAGAGCACCGCGTCAGCGGCGGGGTCAGCGCCCAGAATGAGCAGGGCGTCCGGGCCGGGGGGCAGGGTCACGGCCTCCCGCACCTCGCCGCCCGGCTCGCGCACGGTGAAAGAGCGGCGGCGGTCCGGCTTGCCGGGCGAGCTGGGGGCCTTCCCTGCGCCGTTGAGCTGTGCCCCGATGATGACCGGCAGCGCTGCCGGATTCACGGTCACGCGGTCGGGCGGGCTGGGGGTGACGGTGGGCGGGCGGTGCGTCCGCAGGGCGCGGGCGAGGGCAGAGCGCAGGCGGGAGCGCCGGTATTCGTGGGCCATGTCTGACCCGGTGAGTTCCTCGACGGTTTCCGAGAGTTCCTGCACACTCACGCCCACCCGCGCCCAGTGGTGCGCCCAGGCCCCCAGGGCAGGCAGGGCGAGGGCCGCGAGGCTGTCCCCCGCCGCGTGCCGCAGAAGATCAGCGCGGGTGCACGTGGGGCAGTGGGGGGCGTACTCGCCGGGGTGGGCGAGGGCGGGCAGCGGGCCGCCGCACCCCCGGCACAGCGCCCAGTGTTCCGGCAGCTCGCGGTCAGGAACCGGGGCGCCCTTCATGCCTCGCCCCCGGTCAGGGCGTGGGCGTCCGACGCGGCAGCGCCCAGGGCGGCGAGGTGCTGGGCGAGGGTGGCCGCGTGCTGGGGGCGGCCCTCGCGGGTGTGGGCAGCCTGGGCGAGCGCGAGCACCGCGTGCGCCGCGTCGAGCATCCGGGCGGCCTCGCGGGTGAGCGCCTGGGCGTCCGGGTCAGGGGTGGGGGTGTGTCCATGCATGGTGTGACCTCTGGGAAGGGTAGGCAGCGCTGGGGGTCAGGCGGTGAGGGCGGCGGGCACAGGGGAGCCCCTGAGCACCTGGGCGCACCGGCTGACGCGCCCGGCGTGCTGGGCGAGCTGCTGAGGGGTCAGGGTGGCGAGGTGGGCGAGCCGGTAGCGCGGCCCCTCTTTGACGGGTGCCCAGGGCAGGGCCTCGCCCAGGGCGGCGCGGGTGATGAGCTGGGCGGCCTCGCCCTCGCTGAGGGGGGCGCCGTGCGCGAGGCGGTAGGCCCTCACGCGCGGCCCCCGGTGCGGCCCAGGCGGGCGAGCAGGGCGGCGAGGGCGAGGAACCCGGCGAGCGGCCCCAGCACGGCGGCGGGGTAGGCGGCAGCGCTGGGGGTGCCCGCGAGGTACAGGCAGCCCAGGTAAGCGAGGGTCAGGGCGAGCGGGGCGGCGTAGCGCATGGGGGCACCTCTGAGGGGGGCGCGGCGGCCCCCCGTGGGCACTCAGGCGGCGAGGGTGCGGGCCTGGGGGTAGAGGCGGCAGAGGTGCGCCCAGACGGTGCGGGCCTCGCACTCGCTGAGCTGGGCGAGGCTGGGCACGGGCGCCCACTCTCCCAGGGCAGCGGCGGCGAGCGCGTAGTGCTGGGCGCTGGGCAGCCCCAGGCGGCCCATGAAGCGGTGAAGGCGAGCGGCGCGGGCTTTCCCGATGGGGGCCGGGGTGCTGGGCAGGTACGCCTCAGCGGTCAGGGTCACGGTATCGGCCCGGTTCAGAATGGCGACGGCCTGGGCGGTGGGGACGTGCTCGCCGTCGAGCTGGGCGGTCAGGTGGCCCGCCGCGTCACGGGTCAGGGTGACGGTGTGGGATTCGGTGCCCCAGTGCTCACCGTAGGCGGTCACGTGGCGCACGGTGGCCCAGGTGCGGGTTTTGGCGCGGGGGCTGCTAGTGTTCATGGTGCTCCTTCACTGCTAGGGGGAGTCAGAGGCGCGGGGGACTGTAGGAGGTATCCCGCGCTTTCTGCTACCTGTATTGTAGCTTATGGTGCTACAATGTCAAGCATGACACGTAACATAACGCCCGGTGCTAAGGTTGTAAGCATGAATGACGCCGTGAGGGCCGCGATAAACGCGCGGCTGAGGGAAAAAAATATGAGCCGGTCAGACCTTGCGCGGGCCGTGGGGAGAGTGCCTCAGGAAGTCACCCGCGCTCTGAACGGCACCAAAGGCGGCGGCACCGTGCCCCCCCTCTGGGCCGCCATGCTCGACGCCCTGGGCCTGACCCTGACGGCGGTGCCCGTCGAGCACTTGGGCGGCGGGCCGGTCACGCTGCCCAGTGACCCCCAGGCCCTAGAGCGGGAAGTCATGCGCCGGGTACAGGCGGCAGTGCGCGAGGCGCTGGGCAGCGGGGGCGAGGCGGGCAGCGCTGGGGGGGAGTAGCGGTGCCCGATATGGCGATGTGCGAGCATCCCGCCTGCCCCTCGCGGGAGCGGTGCTACCGGCACGCGGCGAGCGGGACGCGGCCCGGCGAGCACTGGCAGACCTACGCGGATTTTCAGCCGGTGGGCGAGCGGTGCGCCCGCTTCCTTCGGGCAGACCCTCGCCCCGGCCCCGCGCCCCCTGAACGCCTGGAACCCTGACCCCCTGCCCCCAGCGGCGGGGGTTTTTTGATGCGCCCTGTTACGCCCGGTACTGTTCCAGTGGGGCGGTAGTGCTACCCTAGCGGCACTATGCGAGCCGTTCAATTCACGCTGAAAACCTACCTAGAGGCGCATGGGCTGACCGCGTACCGGCTCGCTGAGCAGGCGCGGGGGCGGGTCAGCCGGGGCACGGTGTACGCCCTGGCGCGGGGCAGCGCTGGGCGGGTTGATCTGGGCACCCTGGGGGCGGTCATGACGGCCCTGGAGGAACTGACCGGGCGCGAGGTGTCCCCGGCTGATCTGCTGACGGCCTACACGGTGCCGGAGCCTGACCGCGAGGCCCAGGAATGGGAAGCGGCAGAGCTGACCCCCGCGCTGGCCCCTTATGACTGGGGCACGGGCGGCGAGCCGGAGGGCGAGCCGGTGCGGTACGTGCCCGGCGTGGGGTTCGTGGCAGGCAGGGCGTGAGCGCGGGGATTCAGATAGGCGACGTGTTGCGCGTACAGTTCCCCGCCCAGCGCCCAGCCGGGCATGAGCAGACCGGCAACCGGCCCGCCGTGGTGGTGGGGATTCCTGACCGGGTGGGGGCGCCCCGCTTCCCCTCGCTGATCGTGGTGCCCTTCACCACCCATGAGGGCGATTACGCGAGCGGCGCCCCGGAGCTGTACCCCGTGTTCCGGGCCGGGACGGGGGGCCTCACGGCGGATAGCGTGGCCCTGGTAGATCACCTGCGCTCGCTGGGCGTCTCGCGCATTCTCGACCGGCTGGGCCGCCTGACCCCGGATGAATACGCCCCCGTCAGGGCCGCCCTCCGGCAAGCATTCGACCTCTGACCCTTTGCCTGGGGCAGCGCTGGGGGGTGAGCAAACTTCACACCCCTGGGGCGCCCCCACCCCGCGCCCTAACCCTGCCTTGGCCCGTGCCCCCTGCCCCAGCGGTAGGGGGTTTTCCGATTTGAAACCGGGAAACTCCCCCAGCGCTGCCCCCTGCCCTCAGCGGGGGTTTATCACTAAGCGCTCACCGGGCGGGGCGGGGGTCTTCGCCGTGCTGGGCGGCTCGCCCGATTTGGCGAGCGTGGCACCCGCACTAGCTACGGGGCCTCTCCGAAAATCCGAAAAACCCCAGGCGGGCCGCGCTGGGGATGACTTCCGTTTCAAACGGAAGTGGCCGGGGGGGCATGTTCGACCCGCCCCGGAAATGGTCGGGAGAGCAGGCGAAAAAATACGAAGGTTTGCGGGGGTGCGCGGGGGTGTTTTGCCGTGCTGGCCGGAGGTTCAAACTTTCACCCCCGGCCCCACCTGGGCGAGCTGGGGCCGCGTCACCGGCTGACGTGGGGGGATGGTACGTGGGCGGCTCGCCCCGGTGCCGTGCGCCGCGTGCTGATCGTCTGGGCTGCCCGCGAGCGGGTTAAGTGTTGCGTCACAGGAAAACCGGCCCCAGTGCGCGTTTAGAACGGCGGGTGTGGGGGCATCTTGGCGCAAAGATGGCCCCCGGCGTGAGGTTGTCGGGAATGCGACAACCTGGGCGGGAAGGAGCGCGGGTGGGCCGTTTCCCCCGTGCTGGGCGGCGTTTCGCTTCCTTTATCCAATCAGCATTAGGTAAAGCAAACCCCGGCAGAGTGCGCCCAGCACGGCGTTTTCCCGGTCCTTTATCCAAGAGGTATTAGGTAAAGCAACCGGGCTGCCCCACTCTCAACCCCCACGCCTGAGCCTGGGCCGCGCTGGGGGAGTAGGCCGGAGGTTTCAGGGGGAAGCGGGCCGGAGTAGCCCAGCACCTAACCTCTACTGTTTTTCGCCGTGCTAGTCGAGTAGCAGAGTAGCGCCGAGGTTCTAGGGGTTTTGGAGCGCCCTAGAGCGTGTATGCCTGCTACTCCTACCGGGTAGAGCCTGGAAACGCCCTCTAGAACGGCGTCTATAAGTAGATAGATAGAGTAAAAAATGCTTTATAGGATTTACCCCCCTACAACCCCCTAGAACTACTCCCCTACTCCTACCCACCCGCCCCCCCAGCGCTGCCCGATACGCGGCGGAAGGCCCAGGGCGGGCGCGTTACGCTGGGGTATGTCACAGGGGGCAGAGGGGAAGCGGGCCAAACGTGCCCAGGGCGAGGGCAGCTATGAGCGGCTCCCAGACGGTCGGGTGAGGTGGCGTACCACGGCCACCACCCCAGCCGGTGAGCGGCGCACCCGGAGCGGCACGGCCAAGAACATGACCGCCGCGCGGGAAGCGGTGCGGGCGGCGCGGGCAGAGATCGAGCGCGAGCACCTCCCGGCCTCGCGGGGGCTGACCCTGGGCGAGCTGGTGAGCGAGTACGTCACCGCGCGGCGGGGCAAGATCAAAGCCGAGAGCACCGCGCGGGACTACACCTACACGGCAGAGAAATACATCCTGCCTAGCCTGGGGCAGCTCAAGGCGGGCAAGGTCAGCGCTCAGCGGCTCCGGGCCTATTACAGCGAGCTGGAAGTGTCCGGGCTGGGGTACCGGACCCGCGAGAAAATACACGGCCTGCTGAGGGCCGCCTACACCTGGGGCAGCGCTGAGGGGCTGGTGACGGTCAACCCCACGGCGCACGCCCGCCCCCAGCGGCCCGCCGTGGAAGGTGCGCCCCGGTTGAAAGCCTTCACCCCAGAGCAGGCGGCCCGGTTCTACCTCGCGGCCCGCGCTGACCGCTGGGGCTGGCCCCTGGCCTTTGCCCTGGCAACCGGACTGCGGCCCGGCGAGGTGCTGGGGCTGCGCTGGGATGACGTGACCTTTACCCCGGAGGGGGCGGCGGTGGTGCGCGTCGAGCGCACGCGCTCAGTCAGCGGGGGCAAGATTTACGAAAGCACGCCGAAAACCGAACGGGGCCGCCGCTCGCTGACCGTCTCCGGGGATGCCGTCGAGCTGCTGAGGCTGAGTCAGGCCCAGGCAGAGAAGGAACGCGGGGCGCGGCTGAGGGACCGGGGCCGCGAGTATCAGCCCACCGGGTACGTGTTCGTCACGCGGGCGGGCACCCCCTACCGGCTCGACAATCTGCGGCGGCCTATGGGCCGGATTTGTCAGGCGGCAGAGGTGCCGGTGCTCACCCCCCACAAACTGCGGCACACCTACGCCTCTGTCATGGCGGCGGGCGGGGTCAGCGTCGAGGTGCTGAGTAAGCGCCTGGGGCACAAAGACCCGAACGTGACGCGCGGCATTTACCGGCACGTGTATGACGGCGAGGGCGAGGGGCTGACCTTTGACCCGCTGACCCCACCGGCCCAGCCGGAACCCCGCGAGCGGCAGCGGGTGAAGGTGCGGGCACGGCTCGCCCAGGGCGAGGGCGGCAGCGCTGGGGAGCCGGAGAGCGGCCCCACGCCTGTGACTCCCAGCGCGGCCAAACGCGCCAAAGCCTGAGCGCTGCCGGTTTGCAAGAGGTTTGCAAAGGGGGCCGCCGTGCCCCTTCAGTAGGTCAGGTCAAAATCAAAAAACCCGCGCTAGGCGGGCTTTCTCTCTGGAGCCAGAGGTCGGATTTGAACCGACGACCTACTGATTACGAATCAGTTGCTCTACCCCTGAGCTACACTGGCGCGGCAAAAATGCTGCACGCACAAGGGTAGAGGATGGTCGGTCCCTTGTCAAACGCCACTTACCCCAGCGCCTTGACCTCGGTCCGGAGGGCCTCCAGCCGTGTCCGCAGTTCGGCGGCGCGGGTGCGGGCGGCCTCCAGCCGGGTCTGCTCTTGCGCGGTGAAGCGGGTGTAGGGGCTGATCGCGTCGCGCAGCCGGGCGTCGGCCCGCTCCTGCTCGCGCTCGTACTCGCGGCGAATGATCTGCCCCAGGGCCTCGCGCAGGCCCTCCACCTTCTGCCGGAGCTGGCGGTGGGCCTGCAGGCGCTTGTTGGGCAGCACGAACAGGCCCAGGCTCCCCAGCGTCAGCCCGGCGAGGATGCCCCCGGTAAAGTCCAGTGCCGACGCCCCCACGAGCGCCCCGATTCCCGCGCCGAGGCCGATGCCCCCCGCGAGCCCGCCCACCGCCCCCTTGAGGGCGTCCTCCGCGTCACGGGAAAGCTGGCGGGCGAGTTCCTGCTCGGTGGTCGTTTCGAGGTGCTGGCGGGCGCTCCCGGCGATGCCCTCCAGCAGCGCTCCCCGGTCGTAGGAAAAGCGGGTGCGGGCCACCTCGCCCTGGGGCTGACGGCGGATCAGGAAGGCCTGCACGTCCTCCCAGAAGTGCAGGTTGGCCTCCACGAAGCGGTCGATCATGGTGCCGAACTGCCGGTCGATGGCCTCGGGGAGGTCGGCCACGGCCTCGCGGCGGAAGCTCTCCTCCAGTTCGCGGCTGTTCACCAGGCCGCGCAGGTTGGAGAATCTCAGCTTGTCGTCAATGAAGCGGTCGGCCCGCACCTCGAACTCGCCCAGCAATCGGCCCAGGCGGTTGAGCTGCCCGTCGAGTTCGCCCAGCATGGTCTCCCGGTGGCGTTCGCGCTGCGCTTCGAGGTCGCGCAGGATCGCGAGGTCCTCGGTGAGGGTCTTGCGGGCGGCCTCGGCGCGGGCCTCCTCGCCGCCGAGAATTTCGGCAGCGGTGCCCAGCGGGCTTTGCAGCTTCAGGCGGGTGCGCTCGGTCTCCGAGAGGCGCGAGCGCAGGGCGTCCCGCAGCGCCCGGAACCCCTCGTCGCCGCCGCGCTGCTCGGCCCGCGCACTGATCAGAAAGACGGGCGGCGTGAGGCCCAGCACCCCCCGCGCCCCCGCTTCCACGAACTGCCGCACCTGTTCGCGCTGCTCGGGCGTTTCCAGCAGGTCCGCCTTGTTCACCACGAGCACCACGCTGCGGCCCCAGCGGGCGGCGAGGCTCAGGAACTGCCGCTCGGACTCGGTGAAGGGCCGGTCGGCGGAGGTCAGGAACAGCACGAGGTCGGCGCGGGGCAGAAAGCCCTCAGTGAGCGCCTGGTGCTGGCGGATGATCGCGTTCGTGCCCGGCGTGTCCACCAGCGCCACCCCCTCCAGGCTGGGCAGCGGGTAGGTCAGGCGGCTCACGAAGGGGTCGCGGGTGGGTTCCATCTCACCGGGGCGGTCGCCGTGGACCAGCACGTAGATGCGGTCGGTGGTGGGCGTGACGCCCTCGGGGAGCACCGCCGCGCCCAGCAGCGCGTTGACGAAGCTGCTCTTGCCCGCGTTGAACTCGCCCACGACGACCAGCAGGAAGCTTTCGTCCAGCGCCCTGGCCGCGCCCCGCGCGTACTCCACGGCCTCCGGGGGGGCACCCTGCGTCTCCAGAAAGGCCTGGAGGTCGGCGAGGAGTGCCCGCTCGCGGGAGAGGAGGTCCTGCACGGCAGCGGTCACGAGCATGGCGTCAGGGTACCCGCCGCCGCCGGGCGCGGGTCTTGCGAAATCCTGTAGGTCATGGCCCCCGCGTGAAGCTCCCTTCACCCCCCTCGGGCGCGGTCCTCCTCTGGGGTGGGCAAACTGGGGACAGTTTCCACAGGAGGTAGCCCCCATGACCGGACCCTACGACCGCCCGCCCATGCCCGCCACCGAACCCACCGACACCCCCGCGCCCCTGCCCGAGCGGATGCCCGGCGGCGACGACACCGGCCCGATCATGGACCCGCCCATGAACCCGGACCTGCCGGGCATGCCCGAGCCGGACCCGACGAGTAACCCGGACACGCCGGGCCTGCCCAGCCCGACACCGATGCCCGCGATGTGAAGCGAACAGCCGGAGCCGCCGACCTGAGCAGGTCGGCGGCGTTCTGCTGCGGTTCAGGAGGGCCACAACGTATGTCCCTGCTCGCGCAACCAGCGCCGCCACCGCGCGTGCTCGGGCATCAGGCGGGCCACATGACCCCAGTAGCGGGGCGAGTGATTGAGTTCCAGCAGATGCCCGGCCTCGTGCAGGACGACGTAGCGGGCGACCTCACGGGGAGCGCGGCTGAGCGCCCAGTGCAGTCGGATATCGCCGCGCGAGGTGCAACTGCCCCAGCGGGTGCGGGCACCGCTCAGGGCTACCCGCCCCAGCCGGTCCCTGGCCCCCAGCGCCTCCGCATATTCCTCAACCCAGGCGCGGAAGAGGGGGAGGGCAGCGGCGCGACTCCACCCTTCCAGGCTCGCGGCGAGGTCCGGGCCGGGCGGGAGGTGCACTTCATTGCCCACCCGCTGCGCCTGACGCACACCGGGCACCAGCCGCAGGGTCAGCGTCTCGCCCAGGAAGGGGTAAGGGGAACCGTCGTACCACTGGGCCGCTGGAGTTTGCCGCGCCGCAAAGGTCCGCAGATGCCGCTCGGCCCACTCGCGGCGGGACTCCACGAAGGCGGCGAGCGTGCCCTCCGGCGTGCGGGTGGGGGCGTGCAGCACGACCTCGCCGGGGCGGACCTGAAGGGCCAGCGTGCGGCGGCGGGGGCTGCGGCGCAGTTGCACCGGAACGCCCCCAACCGTCCACAGGGGGGCAGGTCGGGGGCGCGGCATGGCCTCTGTTATAGCTGGTTGTAGTCCCGGTTGAAGGTGTCGCACTGGTTGGGGTCGCCGCTCTTGAAGCCGGTCATGAACCAGTTCACCCGCTGCTGGCTGCTGCCGTGGGTAAAGGAGTCGGGCACCACGTAGCCCCGGCTCTGGCGTTGCAGGGTGTCGTCGCCGATGGCCGCCGCCGTGTTCACGGCCTCGCGCACGTCCTCCTGGGTCAGGTTGGCGAGGCTGGAGACCTGATTGCCCCAGACCCCGGCGAAGCAGTCGGCCTGGAGTTCCAGGCGCACCCCGTAGCTGTTGGCCTCGGCCTCGGTGCGGGCGCCCTGCTGTGCCCGCGTGACCTGATCGGCGATGCCGAGTTCGTTCTGGACGTGGTGCCCGACCTCGTGGGCGATCACGTAGGAGTACGCGAAGTCGCCGCCGCCGCCAAGCTGACGGTCCATCTGCGCGAAAAAGGCGGTGTCGATGTAGATCTTGTTGTCCAGCGGGCAGTAGAAGGGACCGGTCGCGCTCGTCCCCTGGCCGCAGGCGGTGGGCACCGAGCCCCGGAAGGACACCAGGATGGGCTTGGTATAGGTGCGCCCCGCCTGCTGGAAGATGCCGCTCCAGACCTCGTTGGTGCTGCCCAGGATGCGGTCGAGGAACTCGTATTCCTCGGTTTCGCCCGCCGTGCCTGCCTCGGACGGCGTCTGGGGTTGCGTCTGCGTCTGCGTCGGAACCGTCTGGCCGCCCGTGATGACGCTGGGGTCCACCCCGAAGAACATGGCGATCAGGGCGATGATCAGGCCACCGATGCCGCCGCCCACCGCGAGCCCACCGCCCGGCAGGCCCCCGCCGCCACCCGTTTGTACTCCGCCGCCGCTGCGGGGAAGGTTTCTCCAGTCCATGTCCAGCCTCCTTCGATCGGCCCGCAGCCCCAGCGCGGCCCTGAATGGGGAACGGCTCGGCTCCTGCGTGGCTCAGGGGGCATTGTAGGAGTCCCCCCGTGAGCGGGTCTTGACCAAGCCATAGGAAAAGGGGCGGAGGGCTCCCAGTCCCTCCACCCCCTCCCCTGCCCCGCACTCAGTCGGCGGCGGGCACGGCCCCCAGCCCCACGGGCGTGGGCGGAGCCACCCGGCGACGCTCGAACTGGTAGAAGACGGCGGGCACCACGAAGAAGGTCAGCAGCGTGGACGTGATCACCCCGCCCAGAATCACGATGCCCAGGCCCCGGCGGAACTCGGCGCCGTCGCCCTGCCCCAGCACCAGGGGAATGCTGATCACCAGCACCGTCAGGGTGGTCATGATGATGGGCCGAAAGCGCAACTCGGCGGCTTCGATCAGTGCTTCCCGCAGCGGCAGCGAGCGCATCCGCTCGGTCACGAATTCGAGATACAGGATCGAGTTCTTGGTGGACAGGCCCAGCAGAATCACCATGCCCAGCACCGTGATCACGTCGAGGTCCACCCCGAACAGACTGAGGGTCCACAGCGCTCCCACGATGGCGAGCGGCACGGGCAGCAGCAGGTAAATGGGGTAGCGGAACGAGTTGAACTGCGACCCCAGCACGAGGTAGGTCAGCAGCACGGCAAGGATGAGCACGACCGGGCCGTAGAACACCAGGTCCTCGGTCAGGCCCGCCGTCCCGAAGGAGGACGCGTTGCCCAGCGTCACCCCGTCGGTGAGGATTCCGGCCGCCGCCGCCCGGTCGATCAGCGTCTGCTGGTAGGCGAAGGCGTTGGGACCGCCGGGCACGAGGTCGATGTCGAGGCTGGCCGTGTACGCCTTGTTCAACCGGCTGAGGGTGGCCGGGGCCTGCCGGGTCTGGAAAGTGCCCAAGGCGGCGAGCGGCACGTTGGCCCCCAGCGCGGGCGCGAAGACCGTCTGGTCGAGCAGGCTCTCGCCGCCCTGCACCTGCGCGGGGTCGAGGCGCACCACGATGTCCACACTGCGGTCGCCGTCGCGCAGGCGGCCCGCCACGCTGCCGTCGTTGTAGGTCCGCAGCGCCTGCGCCACGTCCGAGACGGTCAGGCCGGTGCCCGCCAGTCGCGCAGGGTCCGGCACGAAGGTCCGCTCCTGCCGGGTGGCCGAGAGGCTGCTTTCCAGCGAGGCGATGTTGGGGTCGGCCGCGAGCAGCCGCAGGAGGTCGCGGTTGCGCCCGGCCAGCAGCGCCTGATTGGGCGCGGTCAGGGCAAGGCTGAGGTCCGAGCCGCCCCCCGGCACGCCCTGCTGTGAGGCCACCCGCACCTCCGCGCCCGGCACCCCGGCGGCGATGGCCGAGAAGTCGCGGGCGTAGTCGGCGGCGAGGGCCTCGATGCCGGGGCGTTCCTCGCGCGGGGCGAGGGTCACGGTCAGGCTGGCGGTGTTGGCGTTCGTGCCGCCCAGCACGCCGCCCGCGCCCACGCTGGTCTGCACCAGCCGGACCTCGGGGCGGGCCAGCAGGTTTTCCTCCAGCCGGGCGGTCAGCGCGTTCGTGCGCGAGAGTTCGGTGCCGGGGGGCAGCTCCACCTCGGCGGTCAGGATGCCGCTGTCGCTCTGGGGAATAAAGGCGAAGCCGATATTCCGCATCGCCAGCGGCACGCTGAGCAGGAAGGCTCCCGCCAGCAGCATGACCACCCAGGGCCGCCGCAGCACCCCGCTCACGCTGCGGGCATAGGCGCGGGCGGTCGCGGTCACGCCCCGGTTGGTCCAGCCGTGCAGGGTGCCCGTCAGCGCCTCAAGGAGGGCCAGCAGGACCGTCAGCAGGTAGCGGACCAGGGTCAGCAGTACGGGGGCGAGCAGGATGGACAGCGCGGCGACGGCGGGCAGTTCCAGATCGGTCAGGCGGTCGAGGCCCACCCACAGCGCGGCCCCCGCCAGGGCGAGCAGCAGCAGACCGGAGAAGGTCCGCACCCCCGCCAGCGCCTCCCGGAAAAAGCGCGGCAGCCGTCCCAGCACGCCGGGCACCTGCCGCCAGCCGATCGGCTGCGGGTCACGGGTGTAGGCCATGCGGACGGTGAGAAAGAGCAGGCTCTCGAGCCAGCTCAGCGTGATCGCCGCCGCCAGCCCCAGCCCGAACTGGCTGAAGAACTGGCCCAGGATGCCCGGCATAAAGGACAGCGGGATCAGCACCGCGAGCAGCGAGAAGGAGGCCGCCGTGACCGCCGAGAAGACCTCCGAGCCGCCCACCAGCACGCTGCGCAGCAGGCCATAGCCCATATCCCGGTAGCGCTGCACGTTCTCGGCCACCACGATGGAGTCGTCCACCACGATGCCGATGGCGACGATGATCGCCAGCAGCGAGACGATGTTGAAGGAAAACCCGAACAGGCTGTAGAGCAGCGGCGCGGCGCTGATGGAGATCGGGATGGCGAGGATGACCGCGAAGACCGTGTTCAGCCGCCCCAGGAACAGCAGCACGATCACACCCACCGCGCCGATGGCGATCAGGAACTCCTTGAAGGTGTCCTCCACCGTCGCGCGGGTGGCGGTCGTGGTATCGCTGGCGAGGGTGAGCTGATAGCCGTCGGGCAGGGGCTGTTCCGCCAGGGCCTCGGTCACCTCGTCCGCGACGGCCACGCTGTTCGTGCCGCTGGCCTTGCGGACGCTGAGGAGGACGGCGGGCTGCCCGTTGACGCGGGCGTAGCTGGTCGGCCGGGCGGAGGTGTCGCGCACGGTCGCCACGTCCGCGACCCGCAGGCCGGAGGCAGGGTCCACGACGATGCGTTCGACCTCCGCGAGGCTGGTCGGCGTGTTGCGGGTGGAAAAGCCCACCGTGGTGCCGTCCTGGGTCACGCTGCCCGCCGGGAGGTCGAGCGCCGAGGCCTGAATCGCCCCCGCCACCCGCCCCGGCGTGAGGCGGTAGGTCTGGAGCCGGGTGGGGTCCAGCAGCACCTGCACCTGCCGCGCCGGGCCGCCCGACACCGCCACGTCGGCCACGCCGGGCACGCGCTCCAGCCGCGGCACCAGCGTGTCCTCGGCGTAGGCGGCCACGTCGGGGGCGCGGGCCGAGCCGCCCAGCAGGGCCAGGGTCAGGATGGGGGTGGCGTTGGGGTCGAACTTCTGCACGACCGGCGCGTCGGCCCCGCTCGGCAGCGTGCCGCGAATGGCCGCCACCGCCTGCGAGACGCTGTTGGCCGCCGAGTCGATATTCGTGTCGTCGGAAAAGGTAATGACGACCGCCGACTGGTTGCTCACCGAGGTCGTGTTGATGTCCACGACGCCGCCCAGGGTGCTCACGGCGGCCTCGACGCGCTGGCTGACCTCGCGGTCCACCTGATCGGGCGTCGCGCCGGGGTAGGCGGTCGAGACGGCCAGCACCGGCACCTCGAAACTGGGCAGCAGTTCCACCCCCAGCCGGGTCGTCGCCAGCAGCCCGAACAGCACCACCATCACGAAGATGCCGATGGAAAAGACGTAGTTGCGCACGCTGAAGCGCACGGCGGGGTGAACGGGCGGCTCGGGGGTCCCGTCGGGCAGGGTGCCGCGCGGCAGGTCGAACTCGGGGGGATCGTGGGTGCTCATGGGAACTCCGGGAGGGGGAAGTCAGGCCGGGAGACGGAGGAGCGGACGCGGCCAGCTCGCCTCATGACCCTCCTCCGGCCACGCGCACCCGCGCCCCGTCCTGAAGGCTGCCCGGCACCGGGGTGACCACCCTGGCCCCGGCGTCCAGCCCGCGCACGGCGACCCGGCCACGGGATTCGGCGTCCACCCGGACGGGCACGCGCTGCGCGACGCCGTCCTCCACGACGTAAACCGCACTCTCGCCGCCCTCCACGCTCAGGGCCGACGACGGCACGAGGACGCCGCCGCCCACGGTGGCCCGGTAACGCACCTGCGCCGCGCCACCCACTGGCAGGTCGGCCCCGCCTTCCACCCGCGCGGTCACGGGCACGAGGCGGTCGCCCCCCGCCACCCCGCTGACCTCGTTCACGACGGCCACGTAGGTCTGCCCGCCCGCGTCGAGGTTGAGCCGGGTGCCGGGCGAGAGCGCCGCCGCGTCCGCCGGGGTCACGTTGAAGCGGGCGCGGACATTGCCCGCCTCCACGAGTCGGAAGACCGGGCTGCCCTGCCCCACCGCCTCGCCCACCTCGGCCGCGACCGACACCACGACCCCCGCGAAGGGGGCACGGACGACCGTGCGGGCCAGCGCGGTTTCGGCCTGGGTGACCCCGGCGCGGGCGCTCTGGACGCTCAGTTCGAGGGCCTCCGGGCTGCCCGCCCCCGCCCGGCCGTTCTGCGCCAGGGCGTTGCGGGCCTGCGCGAGGGCACTCTCGGCCTGCGCCTGCCCGGCCTGGGCCGCGAGGAGGGCGGACTCGGTGATCTGGTCATCGTCGTAGCGGTCCTGGGCGTCCTGCGCTTCCTGGCGGGCGCGGCGCAGGCCCAGTTCGGCGGCACGGACCCCCGCCTCCAGCGCGGGCCGGGCCGCCTCCACCGCGTCCCGCGCCTGCCGCAAGCTAAGTTCGGCCTGCTGCAGCCCCAGCCGCGCCGAGGTCAGCGCCTGCTGCGCCGCCGTGTCGTCGAGCTGCACCACCCCCTGCCCGCTCGCCACCCGCTCGCCCTCCGAGACCAGCACGCGGACCACCGTGCCGCCCGCCTGCGCCGCCACGTTGCTGTCGCGGCCCGCCTCCAGCGTCGCGGCCACCGTGCGGGGCACCGTCAGCTCGCCTTCCTCGGCCCGCACGGTCCGCACGGCGAGCGCGGTCGTCTTGGGCGGCGGGGTGGAGAGGCGGGTGGCCGTCTCCTCCCCTCCTCCCCCCTCAGGCGAGCAGGCCGTCAGCGCGAGCAGGAGGGTCAGGGGCAACAGGGCGCGGTTCACGCGAACCACCGGGGAAACGAGAGGACGGGGGGCGGGGGATGGGGCATAGGGGAAACCTCCGAAACGGGCATGGGGCGATGAGCATATCAGGGCGCGAGGCCGGGCCACAGCAGGTCGAGCAGCGCGGAGACGAAGCGGTCGGGATCAGTTGGAGCAAGAGGAGAGGAGAAGCAGGGCGAATCGCCCTCCCCCTCTGCCCCGGCGAGCAGCTCGCGGTGGACATGCTGGGTTAACGCCCCCAGCAGCGCGAGGGCAGCGACCTCGGGGTCCTGAGAGCGCACGCGACCCAGGCCCATCTCCGCGCGGAGGTAGGCGGCCAGGGCGCCCAGGTCCCGGCGCAGCGGGTCCCCGATCCGCCGCAGCAGCGGGTTGTGGTCGGGGGCGTGCCCCTGCGAGAGCATCAGCGTGAGGCGGGGCAGCACCCGCGCCGCGTCCTCCAGAACGCGCCGGGCGACGTGTTCCAGATGCCCGCGCACCTCGCCCATGCCCACCCGGCCGGGCAGGTCGTCGCGCCAGGGGGCCACGTCGCGCAGGCCTACCGCCGCCTCGAAAAGGTCGGCCTTCGTCGCGTAGCGGGTAAACAGCGTGCCTTCCGCGACGCCCGCCCGCCGCGCGATCTCGGCGGTGGTCGCCCCCACGCCGCGCTCCAGGAAGACGGCGCGGGCCGCTTCCACGATCTGTTCGTCCGAGACACTCCGGGGCCGGGCCATGTAATTGAGTATGGACTCAGGAATGGCCGGGAGCCGGTACGTTTGCCTACAGTGGGGACGCCGCTCTCCCTGGGGGCTACTGCACTGCCCGCGCCGGACAGGTCACGCGCACGCGGACTTCCTCGCCCTCCGGCCAGACCTCCTGGCCCGACGTGTGGACGAGCAATTCCTGGCCTCCCAGCCGCACCGCGTAGGTCACGTCGTGGCCCTTGTACTCGCGGGCCACGATGGTGACCGGAGTGCCGTCCTCGCCGGGCCGCGCGAAGGCGAGATGCTCCGGGCGCACGCTCACGAGGACCGGCCCCTGCGCGGGTTCTTCCAGCGGCAGGTCGCCCAGGGCGGTGCGGGCGCTCCGGCCGCTCGCCGTGCCCGACAGCAGGTTGCTGCGCCCCAGGAAGTTGGCGACAAACGCGGTGCGCGGGTGGGCATAGACCTCGTGCGGGGGGCCGATCTGCTCGACCTTGCCCGCCCGCATCACGACGAGGCGGTCGGAGAAGGCCAGCGCTTCCTCCTGGTCGTGGGTCACCAGGATCGCGGTGGTCCCGCTCTGGCGCAGGATCGCGCGGACCTCCTGCCGGGTGGAGTGGCGCAGTTGCGCGTCAAGATTGGAAAAAGGCTCGTCCAGCAGCAGCAGCGCGGGCCGGGGCGCCAGCGCACGGGCCAGCGCCACCCGCTGCTGCTGCCCGCCCGAGAGCTGGTGCGGGTAGCGGCCCTCGAAGACGGTCAGGCCCACGAGCGCGAGCGTTTCACGGGCGCGGGCCAGCCGCCCGGCGCGGGGCAACCCGGACAGGCCGAACAGCACATTCCCCAATACGGTGAGGTGCGGAAAGAGGGCGTAGTCCTGAAACACCAGCCCCACGCCGCGCCGCTCCGGGGGCACGGGCGGGGCGGTCATCTCGCGCCCCGCGATGCGGATGCTCCCGCTGTCCGGCGTTTCCAGCCCCGCGATCAGCCGCAGGGTGGTCGTCTTGCCGCAGCCCGACGGCCCCAGCAGCGTGATCAGCTCGCCGGGCGCCACCCGCAGGTCCAGCGCCTCCAGCACGGGGGGCAGCCCCGGCGCGTAGCTCTTGGTCAGGGCCGCGATCTCCAGCAGCGGCGCGGTGGGGTCGGCCAGGGTCGCGGCAGCAGCGGCAGGAGCCGGGGGCGTCAGGGTCGCGCCCGCTCCCCGGCGGGTCAGCAGGGCACGAAAGCCGGAAGGGGCGTGGGTCATGTCCTCTCTCTCCTCAGGATCAACACGGTGAGCAGCGCCCCGCTGAGGGCCAGCACCAGCGCGTAGGGGGCCGCCGCCGCGTACTGCGCTTCTTCGGTGTACGTCCAGACGTTGCGGGCCAGGGTGTCAAAGCCGGTCGGGGCCAGCAGCAGGGTCAGCGGCAGTTCCTTGAGGACGCTCAGGAACACGAAGGCCGCGCTCGCCAGCAATCCGGGCCGCATCAGGGGCAGGGTGACCTGCCAGAGGGTCCGGGCGGGCCGGGCGCCCAGCACCCGCGCGGCCTCCTCCAGCCGGGGCGTCGCCTTCGCCAGCGAGGTACGGATGGGGCCGATCGCCTCCGCGACGAAGTGCAGGGTGTAGGCCAGGATCAGCAGGGCGAAGGTCTGGTACAGCCCCGGCGCCGATCTGAGGACGAAGAAGACGAGCGCGAGCGCAAAGGCCAGCGGCGGCGTCGCGTAACCCAGGTAAGCCACCCGCTCGGTGACGCGGGCTGCCCGCCCCGCGTAACGGTTGCCGATGTAGGCCAGCGGGAAGGCGAGGACCGTGGTGGTGATCGCCGCCACCCCCGCCGCCGTGAGCGCCGAGCGGGTCGCGTCCCACAGCCCGGCGAGCGCGTAGGGGTTCTGCTCCAGCCGCAGCCAGTAGCCCACCGTCCCCAGCGGCACGACGAGCGCGGCCCCCGCCAGCAGCCCCACGAACACCCAGGCGGGCAGCGTCCAGCCGCGCAGGGGCACGCGGGCGGGTTGCCGCGCTCCTCCCGGCGACACCCGCGAGAGAAACACCCCGCGCATCAGCCGTGCTTCGAGCCACAGGGTCAGCCCGGTCACGACGAGCAGCATCAGCGCCAGCCACGCCGAGTACACCCGGTCGTAGGCCGCCGTGTACTGCTGGTAAATGGCCGCGCTGAAGGTGGGGTAGCGCATCAGGCTGGTCACCCCGAAGTCGCCCAGCACGTGCAGGGTGACGAGCAGCCCGCCCGACAGCCACGCCGGGCGCAGGTGCGGCAGCGTGACTTCGCGGAAGGTCTGCCCCGGCGTGCGGCCCAGCAGTCGGGCGGCATCCTCCAGCGCGGGGTCCTGTGCCCGCAGCGCGGCGTGCAGGTTCAGGAACAGGTACGGGAAGGTAAAGAGGGTCAGCACCCCCAGCGCCCCCCAGAACCCGCTCGGCCCCGGCCGGTTCAGGCCCGTCGCCGCCCAGATGGTGCCCCCCGGCCCGCTCGCGGCAATGAGCGCGTACGCCCCCACGTATCCCGGAATCGCCAGCGGCAGCACCCCCAGCAGCGTCAAGGCCCAGCGCGGCCGGAAGGTCGTTCGGGCGGCCAGGTATGCGAGCGGCAGCGCCACCGCCGTTCCCGCCGCCAGCACCCCCAGCGCCAGCCCCAGCGTGTTCCGCAGCAGTTCGAGGTTACGGACCCGGAACACGATCTCGCGCAATTCCTGCGCCTCGGCCCCGAAGGCCCGCAGCACGAGGTACGCGAGCGGCAGCAGCACCCCCAGCGCCGTCAGCAGGGCGGGCAGGGCCAGGGTGGGGGGCAGTCGGCGGCGCAGGGTCATAGAGAAGGCAGGCCGCAGGGGCCAACCGCGCCAATTTATCAGAGTAAGTTGGTCGGGATTGGGGGGCAGGCGTCCCGCCCCGAAAAAGGACACCCCCGGCCCCGGCTGGGGGTTGTGCTATCCACCCTTCACCCCGGCCCTCCGCTCCCGCCGCCCGACCAACTCGGCCGCCGCCAGCGCAGGCAGCAGGCTCAGCAGCACTCCACCGACAAAGCCGGAAAAAGGGGCACTCTCTGCTCAGGCGGCAGCCAGAAGGCGGCATTCACGCTGAGGGTCCCCAGCCAGAGCACCACCACCGCCAGCAATCCCACGCCCCACGAGACCCAGAAGGCCTCGCGCGGCCAGTGCCTGCGCCGGGGCAGGGCACACAGCAGGCCCACCAGCAGGCCCAGGATCAGGAAGATGTTGGAGAAGCCGATGGTGAGCGGGTCAACAGGCTCCGAGGACTCCAGGTTCCACGTCAGCACCGTCCACAGCGCGGTCACCACCCACGCAGGCCAGCCCAGCACCCCCAGCACCCGCGCCGGGGCAGGCCACAGCCGCAGCAGGCCCAGCACCACCCCGCAGGTCAGCAGGGCACCCAGCACGCCTCCCAGCAGGTTCATGTCCGTATCTCACCACAAGCGGAGGAGGCCCCACCCGCAGGCGAGACCTCCCCTCTTGCTGGCGGCGGCTCTTACAGCAGACCCGCCTCCCGCAGCAGCCGCTGCGCCTTCTCGATGTTCTTGGGCAGCACGGCGGGGTCCACGCGCGGGCTGCGCTTGGTCACGTCGCTGAAGCTCAGCATGGTGGTGGGCTGGATGATGTTGCCGATTACCGGGTACTCGAAGTTCACGCTCAGGAAGAAGGTCTGCGCGTCCTTGCCCGTCAGCGTCTGGAGGAAGCGGGTGGCGGCCGCGCGGTTCTTGCTGGTCTTCAGGATGGCCGCGCCCGTCGCGTTGCCCAGGTTGCCGATGTCGCCGTTCTTGAAGAAGTAGGTCTCGACCGGGTAGTTCAGGCGGTTGACCCGCTGGATGTAGTAGTGGTTGGTGAGCGCGACGTCGATCTCGCCCGCCCGCATCGCCTCCAGCATCCCCACGTTGCTGGTCTTGTAGTCCTTGGGGGCAAGCGCCTTCATGCCCGCGATCCACTGCCGGGTGGTCGCCTCGCCGTGCTTGGCGATCATGCCCGCCAGGAAGTCCTGGAAGGAGGGGTAGCTCACCGTCCAGCCGATGCGCCCCTTCAGGGAGGTCATCTTGGGCAGGTCCAGCACGCTGTCGGGGAGCTGCTCCGCCTTGATCTTGTTCGGGTTGTAGGCCAGCACCCGGAAGCGCACGGTGGTCGGCAGCCAGGTCCGGTCGTCGGGCACGTAGTCGGGCGCCACGCCGCGCACCATCGCGGAGGTCAGCTTCAGGAACTTGCCGTCCTCGGCGAGTTCGCCCAGCGCCCCCACCGAGTTGCCCCAGAACACGTCGGCGGGGCTGCGGCTCCCCTCCTCGCGCAGGGCGGCCACGAGCTGGCTGTCGGTGCCGTAGCGGACATTTACCTTGATGCCCGTCGAGCGCTCGAACTGCTGCACGATGGGGTCCACGAAGGTCTTGGCGCGGCCCGAGTACACGGTGATCTGGGACTGGGCCAGCGAGGAACCGGAGAGCAGCAGGGCCGCCGAGGCGAGCAGGAAACGCTTCATGGGGCGAATCCTAAGTAAGTTGCTCGGAATTGTCAACACGGGCAGGTTATGGCCCCGGTGGTCTACCGCCGTTCCAACGCCAGCTCGATCAGCCGGGTCACGAGTTCGCTGTAGCTCAGGCCCGCCGCCTCGAACAGCTTGGGGTACATGGAGGTCGTGGTGAAGCCGGGCATGGTGTTCACCTCATTCAGGAACAGCTCGCCCGTCTCCTCCACGTAGAAGAAGTCGACCCGCGCCAGCCCCGCGCCGTCGAGCGCCCGGAAAGCCGTCAGGGCGAGGCTGCGGACCCGCTCGGCTACCTCGGCAGGCAGCGGCGCGGGAATATGCATCTCGGCGCGCCCCTCGGTGTATTTCGTCTCGTAGTCGTAGAAATCGGCGTCGAAGCGCAGTTCTCCCACCGGGCTGGCAATGGGCGCGTCGTTGCCCAGAATCCCGACCTCCACCTCGCGCGGCTTGTGGGGCGTCATCGCTTCCAGAATCACGCGGCGGTCGAGGGAAAAGGCGAGGTCGAGGGCCGCCTGCAAGTCCTCGGGGCGGCTCACCTTGCTGATGCCCACGCTGGAGCCGAGGTTGGCGGGCTTCACGAAGAGAGGAAAGCCCAGTTCAGCGGCGCGGGCCTCGACCTCTGCCGGGCGGGTCTGCCACTCGCGGCGCACGGCCAGCCGCCAGTCCACCTGCGGAATGTCCACCGACGCGAGCACCTGCTTGGTCATCACCTTGTCCATGCTGACCGCCGACCCCAGCACGCCCGACCCCACGAAGGGAATCCCGGCGAGGGTCAGCAGGCCCTGGATGGTGCCGTCTTCTCCCATCGGGCCGTGCAGCAGGGGAAAGACGGCGTCGTAGCCCTCGGCGCTCGCGGCGCGGTGCAGGACGAGGTCGCCGCCGGGAACCGCCTGTCCGGTTTCCAGGGCGCGGGCGGTGTCGGTCGGCGGCAGCCATCGCCCCTGCGGGCTGATGACCACCGGGGTCACGTCGAACTGGTCGCGCGGCAGGGCCGAGAGGACACTGCGGGCGCTCATCAGGCTGACCTCGTGTTCGCCGGACTGACCGCCCGCCAGCAGCAGGATGCGTTTCTTCATCGCGGGGCAGTATGGCACCCGCATGGCCTGGGCCGGGGGAGGCGCCCCAAGACCCCTTGAAACCTCTCACATGCCCTGCTCAGGCTGCGCTATGATTGGCTCCGTCTGACATCCACAGGTTTCCCGGCCCGGCCACACCGACCGGACTGCGGCACGACAAACCGCTTTGCCCCAGGAGGCACCATGAAGAAAATCGCTCTGCTCAGCTCGCTGCTCTTCGCTGCTGCGGTCGCCAGCACCGCCCAGGCTGCCGTCGCCAAGGACACACTGGTCGTCCAGTGGGCCAACGACGTGCCCACGCTGGACCCCGCCGCGACCTACGACACCGCCTCGGGCTCGATTGTCGAGAACCTCTACGAGACGCTGGTGACCTACAAGGGTGCGAGCATCCGTGAACTCGAGCCCCTGCTGGCGACCAAGTGGGCCATCAGCAACGGCGGCAAGACCTACACCTTCGACCTGCGCAAGAACGTCAAGTTCCACTCCGGCAACACCATGACCTGCGCGGACGCCGAGTACACCTTCGAGCGCAACCTGGTCACCAACGCCGCCGAGTCGGGCAACTGGTTCTTCGCCGAGAGCCTGCTGGGCACCGGCGCCAACGCGGGCGACGACAAGAGCATCACCTGGGCCAGAATCGACCGCGCCGTGGAGTGCAACCGCGCCGGGCAGCTCGTCTTTACCCTGCCCAAGGTGGACCCCGCGTTCCTCTCCAAGATGGCCTACGCGGGCCAGAGCGTCGTGGACCGCCAGCACGCCATCAAGGTGGGCGAGTGGAAGGGCACCGAGGCCGACTGGAAGAACTGGATCGGCAAGGACCTGCAGGGCAGCAACCTGAACAAGCAGCCCAGCGGCACGGGGGCGTACCGCCTGGTGCGCCGTGACGCCAACGCGATTCTCGCGCAGGCTTTTGACGGCTACTGGGGCAAGAAGCCCGCGATCAAGAACGTGATCGTCCAGAAGGTTCCCGAACTCGCCGCCCGTCAGCAGGCCTTCCTGCGCGGCGACGCCGACCTGATCGAGACCGGTGGCCGCGCCAACATCGAAGAGCAGCTCAAGGGCAAGCCCGGCGTGGTCGTGGTGGACAACCTGCCCAACACCGTGGCCTCGGCGTTCTTCATGAACCAGAACATCAAGGACCCCAGCCGCCTGGGCAGCGGCAAGCTCGACGGGCGCGGCATCCCGGCGAACTTCTTCAGCGACGTGAACGTCCGCCGCGCCTTCGCGAACTCGTTCAACTACGCCCAGTACATCCGGGACGTGCAAAACGGCAAGGGCAAGCAGCGCACCATGCTGCTCCCCGACTCCTTCCCCGGCTACGACGCCAAGGTCAAGACCTACAAGTACGACCCCAAGCAGGCCGAGGCGTACTTCAAGCGGGCCTGGGGCGGCAACGTCTGGAAGAACGGCTTCACGCTGAACGCCTCGTACCGCGCGGGCAACGTGGCCTCGCAGACGGCCATGGAGATCCTGAAGAAGAACGTCGAGGCGCTGAACCCCAAGTTCCGCGTGAACATTCAGCCCAAGGAGTGGTCGGCCATGCTGAACGACTCCAAGGCCGGGAAGGAGCCCATGATCATCATCGGCTGGGCGCCCGACTACGCTGACCCCGACAACTTCATGTACACCTTCTACTCCAGCAACGGGTACTACTACCCCCGCGCCAACTGGAAGGACGCGCAGGTCGACAAGTGGCTGGAGCAGGCCCGCAACACCACCAACGCGGCCACCCGCAACCGGCTGTACTCGCTCGTCGGGCAGCGGGCCTATGAGCAGTCGCCCTTCATCCTGATTCCGGCGGGCATCGGGGTGATCGCCCACCGCGACAACCTCGTGGGCGTGAGCGCCCGCGCGTACAACCCCATGACCAGCTTCAGCGACACCGGGACCTTCTGGAAGGACCTCAGCAAGAAGTAAGCGGCAAAAGCCACGCGGGACGGGGAAGGTCTACCAGGGCCTTCCCCGTCCCCCTTTGCCCTGCCCCTTTGTGTGGGGGCGCCGCGCGTGTATGGTGGAGTGCTGACGCTTTTTCCCGCTCACCTGCTTTCATCACACCACCCTGATCAGGGGCGAGAATCAGCGCCGACTCCCGGACCACCGGAGATTCCCACCTTCCTAGAGGTTGTCATGCTCAATTTCATCGTCCGCCGCCTCATTCAGATTCCGCTGGTCATGCTAGCCCTGTCGGTCCTGATCGTGGCCCTCACGATGCTGCTCACGCCCGCGCAGCGCGCGGCGGGGTACATCCGCAGCGACCAGCAGGCCGCGCAGCTCGAGCGCATCATCCGCGACCGGGGACTTGACCAGCCTTTCCCGGTGCAGTACGGCAAGTGGCTGCAAAGCACCCTGCAAGGCGACCTGGGCTTTTCCAAGTCCAGCGGCCAGCCGGTGCTGGACACCATCATCGAGCGGCTGCCCAACACCATCGAGCTGACGCTGGTGACCGCCATTCCCATCATCCTGATCGGGGTGTGGCTGGGCACCCTCAGTGCGCTGAACAAGGACCGCTTTATTGACCAGGTGCTGCGGGTGTTCGCGGTGCTGGGCTACAGCCTCCCGACCTTCGTGCTGGGGATCGTGCTGCTGGCGGTGCTGTACGGCTACCTGGGCTGGCTGCCGGGTGCGGGGCAACTGGAGGTCGTCAACCAGTTCGCCGTCGGGGACATCCGGCGTTACACCGGGATGCTGGGGCTTGACGCCTTGCTCAACGGGCGCTTCGACATCGCCCTCGACGTGCTGCGGCACATGATCATGCCTGCGCTGACGCTGATCATCGTTTCGGGGGCCACCATCCTCAAGGTGATGCGCAACAACATGCTCGAAGCGCTGACGAGCGACTACGTGCGCACCGCCCGCGCCAAGGGTCTGCCCGAACGCACGGTGAACCTCAAGCACGCCCGGCGCAACGCGCTGCTCTCGATCATCACGCTGGGGGGCTTCCTGATCATCGGATTGCTGAGCGGCTCGATCATCACCGAGACGATCTTCGCCTATCCCGGTATCGGGCAGTGGGTCGCGCAGTCGGCACTGCAACTCGATGTGCCCTCGGTGCTGGGGTTCGCCCTGCTGTCAGCCATCATCGTGGTGGTGGTCAGCACCCTGACCGACATCCTGTACGGGGTGGTTGACCCCCGCGTGAGGTTTGACTGATGACGACCGTACCTGCTGCCCCCGCCCCGGCCCAGAAGCGCAGCGCCGTGCGCGACTTCCTGTCGTCGCGCCCCATCATGAAATTGCGGCGCAACAAGCTCGCCATGGTGGGCCTGCTGGTCGCCACCCTCTTCCTGTTGATGGGCTTTTTCGCCCCCATCATCGCCCGGCCCTCCGCCGACTCCAACTGCGTGCGCGACCTGGGGGCCAGCAGCCCGCAGGAGATCGCCAATCCGCTGAGCGGCGTCTTCTGGAAAGCCCACTTCGCCGCGCCCGACACCTGCTACTCCATCGAGCGCGAGAGCTTCTCGCCCACGCCCACCCCGCCCAGCGAGGAAGCCCGCTTCGGGACCAGTCAGGGCTACGACATCTTCTACGGCCTGATCTGGGGCACCCGCACGATGTTCAAGCTGTCCTTCATCATCGTGGGCATCACCCTGATCGTGGGCGTGATCATCGGCGCGATCAGCGGCTTTTACGGCGGCTGGATCGACAACCTGATTCAGCGCTTTATCGACGTGCTGTTCGCCCTGCCGGGGCTGGTGCTCACGATCATCCTGATCACCTTCCTGAAGGCGAGCAATCCCGGCATCGACCCCTCGCTGCCCATCATCCTGGCCTACACCGTGACCGGCTGGGCGAGCTATGCCCGCATCGTGCGCGGCGACGTGCTGCGGACGCGGCAACTGGAGTTCGTGGACGCGGCCCGCAGCCTCGGCGCCCGCGACTGGCGCCTGATCCTGCGGCACATCATTCCCAACAGCCTCGCCAGCGTGCTGACCCTCGCCGTGCTGGACCTGGGCACCATCCCGCTCTCCATCGCCGCGCTCTCGTTCCTGGGCCTGGGCTTCCCGGCCGGGTACGCCGAGTGGGGCCAGCTCGTGGACTTTGCCCGCGCGTGGCTGCAGCCGCAGTACTGGTACGTGATGGTGTACCCGGCGGCCTTCATCATCCTGTTCAGCCTCGCCTTTAACCTCTTCGGCGACGCCCTGCGCGACGCCTACGACCCCAAGACGCGCTGAGCTTCCGCCCCCCTGCCCGCCCCTGGCCTTCCCGCCAGGGGCGGTTTGCTGTTATCTGGCCCGCGCCCAGACGGTCAGGTCACCGTCGTCCTCGTCCCAGGCGGTGCCGACGGGCACGAAGCCCAGCTTCTCCAGCACGCGGGCGCTCGCGGGGTTGGTCACGGCCGTGTGCGCGGTCACCCGCCGGACCTCGGGGCGGGCGAGCAGGGCCGTCACCAGGGCGCCGACGGCCTCGGTCGCGTAGCCCTGGCCCCAGGCGTCGGGGTTGAGGCCGTAACCGATCTCCACGTCGCCCGCCTCATTCGGCACGCCGCCGCCCTTGGCCCCCATCTGGCCGATGGCGGTGCCCGTCGCCCGCTCGACCAGGGTGGCGCTCCAGCGTTCGCGCTCGGGGTCAAAGGCCGCCAGCCGCGCGGGCAGCAGGGGCAACAGGTCGCCGGGCCACGCCGGAGGGTAGGTCACGGTGAGGGGGCCATCCGGGGTGGGCAGGGTCGCCGTGAAGGGAGCCTGCGCGAGCCGCCCCGCGATGACCTCGCGGGTAAGGGGGACGAGGACGAGGCGGGGCGTGCAGGCGTACATGGCCGCAGGGTAGAGCCGGCCTGCCGGGGGCGGCGTCGGCCAGATGGCGGGTCAGGTCCGGCGGGTGCCCGCCGCCTTCACCCAGCCCGGCACCCGGCTCCACGCGGCGGCGTAGCCCAGCCCGGCCAGCGCCCAGAACGCGACGACCGCGAGGGGCTGCGCGAACAGGGTGCAGCCCAGCAGGAAGGGGACGGCGGGGGCACCGCCCGATTGCAGGGCGGCGGTCAGGACGGCGCGGGCGGGCGGCTGACCGGGGTCACGGGCCGCCGAGTGCGCCAGCCGCAGCACCAGCGCGGCGAGGAGTGCCCCCAGCCCGGCGAGCGCGGCGACCCACGGGGGGGGCAGCAGCGTGGGGCCGCTCAGGGCGTACAGCACGCCCAGCGGCAGCCCCGGCACTGCCAGCACCGCGAAGCCTGCCGCCTGCGCCCGCCGCGCGGCCCGCACGAGGTCGGCGGGCTGGCCGCTCCCCACCTCACGGACGAAGGCGTCAAGCATCGGTCGCCTGGGGGGTCAGGGCTTCGACGGTCGCGGGCACCCCGCCCACCTCCACCCGGTCCCCCGGCGCGAGTTCCCGCCTCAGCCGCGCGAGGCTCAGGCCCCCCGCGTGGGCGCCCGATTGCCCGACGACCTTGCCGCCCTGGGTGACCTCCGCCCGCTCGGGGAGGCCCTCGCCGCGCAGCCGCGCCAGGGCGTAACGGGCCTGCCCCCGCGCCTCCAGCCGGGCCATGATCTCCTGCCCCACGTAGCAGCCCTTGCGGTAGCTGATGGCCGGGAGGGGGCCGCCCACGTCCAGCCCAATCTCCGGAATCAGGGTGCCTACGAAGCCGTCGGCGTCCACGTCGGGAATCCCGGCGCGGATTCGGGCGGCGTGCAGCTCGGGGAGGGCGACCTCGGCGCCCGCCAGCGCCCCCAGCACTGCCTCCTCCTGCCGGGCGAGGAAGTGCAGGTCCACCCCCGGCGCCCCGGTGCGGTTCACGCGCCCGCCCAGCACGGCGGCCCCCGCCAGCCCGAATTCCTGCGCGTCGCCGCCCGCCGGGTCCCAGCCGGGCAGCTCGGCCTCGCGCCAGACGTGGACGGTGCGGAGGTCCTCCGAGAGATCGGCCAGCTCCACCTGATCGAAGATGATGTAGCGCCGCAGCCGCGCTTCCAGCGCCGGGGCCTGCCCTGCCCCAAGGTGGAGGTACACGTCGCTGGGGCGCTTGTACACGCGGGCGAAGAACTCGATCTGCCCGCGCACGTTCAGGAAGCAGGCGGCGACCAGGCCGGGGGTGGGTGCCCCCCGCAGGTCGCCCGTCATCTGCCCCTGCGCGAAGTCCACCCGGTCTGACCCGGTCAGGCGCAGGGCGCTGGAGGGAAGGCGGGTCCACATGGGGTCAGGCTACGGGAAAAGGGAACGGGGATGTGGGGTGGGGGGCAGGGTTCGGTCGGAGCGGTCAGTCGCTCGCCACCGCCAGCTCGCGCCCGGCCCGCAGCGCCCGCTGCGCCTCGCGGGTGAGGTTCCAGCGGGTCAGGTCGGAGACGCCCTCGCGGACGATCGCCCCCGCGTGGGGCAGGGCGGCGCGGCGCGACTGCAGGTTGCGGCTCACGATGGCGGTGAGGTCGTCGAGGTTGTAGAGGTGCGCTCCCGCCACCCCGCCGATCTCGGGGTCGAGGATGCGCGGCACGCTGATGTCGATCAGGAACATGGGCCGCTCGGGGCGCCCTTCCAGCGCCGCCGCCACCCCTTCCGGGTGCAGGACGTAGTGGGGCGCGGCGCTCGACGCGATCACCACGTCGGCCAGGGGCAGGGCCTCGTGCAGCAGTTCGGCGGCGCAGGCGCGGCCCCCCACCCGCTCGGCGAGCGCCCGCGCCCGCTCGGCGGTGCGGTTGACCACGATCACGTCCTCCACGCCCGCCGCCCGCAGGTGAGTCAGGGTCAGCTCGGCGGTCTCGCCCGCGCCCAGAATCAGGGCGGTGCGCCCCGCGAGGCCCCCCAGCGCCGACTGCGCGAGTTCGACGGCGGCGCTCGACACGCTGACCACCCGGTCCGCGAGGGCCGTCTCGGTGCGGACCCGCTTGCCCGCCGCGAGGGCGCCCTGCGCGACCTTGTTCAGGACCGTGCCCGCGAAGCCCAGGTCCCGCGACGCCTGCCACGCCCGCTTGACCTGCCCCTGAATCTGCGTTTCGCCGATCACGAGGCTGTCGAGGCCCGCCGCCACCCGGTAGAGGTGCGTGGCCGCCGCCTCGCCCCGGTGGACGTAGAGGTGCTCGCCCAGGTCCCCGCCCCAGGCGTCCCCGAAGACGGCGCGGGGGTCGCCGCGCAGCCCCGCGAGGTAAACCTCGGTGCGGTTGCAGGTTGCGAGCAGCATGACCTCGGCGGCCGAGCGCGAGAGGTGCGCGAGCACGGCGGCCTCGTCCCCGGCGCGGACGGCGGCCCGCTCGCGGACCTCGACCGGGGCGGTTTGGTGGTTCAGGCCCACCACCACGAAGTCGAGCGCGGCGGGCGGCGGCACGTGCGCTCCGGCGAGCAGGGCGCGGCCCGTGGGACAGGCCAGCGTCATGCGCCCACCTGGCCCGGTTCCAGGCCCACGGCGGCGCGGATGTCGGCCCGCAGGGCGGCGAGGGCGGCCTCACGCTCGGTGCCGGGCAGGGTCAGCGCGGCCTCCCGGCGCTCGGCCCAGGCGTCCACCTGCTCGGGAGCCGGGAGCAGGCCAGCGATGCGCTCGGCGAGGGCCTGCGCGAGCAGCGGCAGCTCGCGCCCGGTGGTGAAGGCCACCTCCACCCCGCCCCGGCGGGTCACGGCGGGAAAGCGCAGGGTGCCCCGCGCGGCGTCCCCGGCGTGGTTGACCAGGGCGCCCGTGGCCTGGGCCTCGGCGGTCACGGCGCCGTTGACCTCGGGGCTGCTCGTGGCGGCCACGACCACCCGCGCCCCCGCCACGTCTCCGGGGCGGTAGGGGCGGGGGTCGTGCCCCACGGGAAGCGCGGCGAAGTCGGGGTGCAGCTCGGGGGCCACCACCCGCACCCGCAGTCCGGCGTTCAGCAGGGTGCGGGCGCGGCGCAGCGCCACAGGTCCACCCCCCACCACCACGGCAGACTCACCGCTCAGATTCAGGAAGGCGGCCAGCGTCACGCGCGGCAGCATAGCGTGACCCGGCCGGGGCGGGCGTCCCCGACCGAACGGTCAGAAACCTCGCCGGGAACGGGATTTTTGGCCCGGCGGGGGTCCGGTTAGAGGCAGCCCTGACCGCGCAAGGCTTCCGGCCCGGCGGGGTCCGCGAAGAGGGTCAGGAAGGCCGAGACGACCCCAGGGTCGAACTGCTGGCCCGCCTCGGCGCGGATGAGTGCCAGGGCACCGGGCACGCTCAGGGGCGCCCGGTAGGGCCGCTGGTGGGTGAGGGCGTCAAACACGTCGATCACCGAGAAGAGGCGGGCCAGGCGCGGGATCGCCTCGCCCACCAGCCCATCGGGATACCCGGTGCCATCCCAGCGTTCGTGGTGCGAGCGCACGACCTCCAGCACCTCGCGCGGCATCTCGGGAATGCGGCGCACCAGGGCCTCGCCGGTCAGGACGTGGCGCTGCATCTGGGTGCGTTCCCCGGGGGTTAGAGGCCCCGGCTTGAGCAGAATCTCGTCGGAAACGCTGAGCTTGCCGATGTCATGCAGGTAGGCGCCCTGCCGCAGGTGGCCCTGAGCCGCCTCATCCAGACCCAGCGCCCGGCCCAGCCGCCCGGCCAGCGCGACCGTGCGCCCGGTGTGGCCCTGGGTCTCGTAGTCGCGGGCCTCCAGCGCCAGCCCCAGCGCGAGCAGCGCTCCCTCGCGGGTGGCGGCGGCGCGGGCCGTCTCATAGGTCCGCTGGAGGGCCACGGTGCCCGCATTGGCAAAGGTGACGAGCAACTCCTCGTCGCGGGTGCTGAAGGGCGGGTCCTCGCGGCCCACCGTCAGGACCCCCAGCAGCCGCCCCGAGGCGGACCGCAGCGGCGCGTACAGCAGATGCTGCGGCGGCACCCCCGTGCGGAGCACCGCCCAGGGGGGCAGGTGGTGACGGTGGAGATGCAGCACCGGGTCCTGACTCAGCGCGGCCCGCCACGACGCCCCCTGGCCGCGCGGCAGGGTCCGGCCGAGGTCGTTGGCATGTTGCCCTGCCTGAGCGGTCACCCGCAGCAGGTCCGTCTCGGGCAGGTAGCGCAGGAAGAGCGCGTAGCGGGTGCCCAGCAGCCGCACGCTCTCCCGGGTCAGGATGGTTTCCACCTCGGAGCACGAGTGCGCCACGAGCAGGGCCTGACTCAGGTCCAGCAGGATGCCCAGGGCTGCCCGGTCGTCCACGCTCACGCTGCCCCCCAGGGAGGCCGGGTCGGCGCGGCGCGGTGCATGGGCGTAGGGTGACACATGCTCGCCTCTGCTGCCGCCCCCTGTTCGGGGAGTCTGGACCGGGTTCAAGGGGGTGGCCTCAGCGGCCGCCGAACACTGCGCCCTCCGCCGCGTCCGCAAGCGCCTCCAGCGACGCCTCCCGCGCCACCGTCACGCGGGTAAAACCGGCCTCCCGCGCCGCGTCCGCCGTCTGCGGCCCCATCGCCACCACCCGGAACTCCGTGCCCGCCAGGGCCGCGAGGTGCCGCGCCGCGCTGCCCGAGGCCAGGGTGACCACATCGGCCCCGCGCAGCCGCGCCAATGCCTCCGGCCCCGGCTGGGCGGGTTCGGTGCGGTACAGCTCGGCGCGTTCGTAGCGCACGCCCCGCGCCTCCAGTGCCCGCTGAAGCTCAGCTTCCGCGAGCTGGGAGGTGAGGTGCAGGGCAACCTCGCCGGGTTGGGTTGGCAGTTCGGCCCCCAGGTGCCGCGCTCCGGGCGTGCCCGGCACGAAATCGGCAGGGCGGCCCCGTGCCGCCAGCGAGCGGGCCGTGCTGGGGCCGACCGCCGCCAGCCGCACCCCGGCGAGGTGCCCGGCCTCCAGCCCCAGCCGTTCCAGATGCTCGGAGAGGGCCGTGACCGCCTGGTTGCTGGTCAGGAGCAGCCAGCCCACCCCCGACAGGTCGCGCAGCCGGGCGTGCAGGACGGCCTCGTCCGAGGTCGGCGCGAAGCGGATCAGGGGCACCTCCAGCACGTCGGCTCCCCGTGCCCGCAGCACGTCCGAGAGGCTGCTGGCGCCCTCCCGCGTCCGGGTCACGGCCACGGTGCGCCCGGCGAGGGGGCCGCCGGGAGCGGTCACTGCGCCCCCTCCTCCCCCGCCGCCTGCAAGGTGCGGAAGAGGTCGGACTGCTCGAACCAGCGCAGCGACTCGCGCAGCCGCACGACCTCGCCCACCACGGTCACGGCGGGGGCCTCCAGCCCGGCCTCGCGCACGGCCTGGGCGATGGTCGCCAGCGTGCCCGTCGCCACCCGCTGCCGCCCGGTGGTGCCCCACTGCACGGTGGCGGCGGGGGTACCGGGGTCGCGCCCCGCCGCGATCAGGTCGGCGCTGATTCCACCGAGGTTCCGCACGCCCATCAGCAGCACCAGCGTGTCCACCCCGGAGAGGCGCTCGTAGTGGGCGCCCCCCTCCTGCGTGTTGCCGGTCAGCACGGCGAAGCTCCGGGCCAGCTCGCGGTGGGTGACCGGAATCCCGGCGTAGGCGGGCGCAGCGATGGCACTCGTCACGCCGGGAATTACCTCGAAGGGCACCCCGGCGGCCACGCAGGCCTCGGCCTCCTCGCCGCCGCGCCCGAAGACGAACACGTCGCCGCCCTTGAGCCGGGCGACCCGCTTTCCGCCGCCTTCCTGCGCCTTGGCCACGATCAGTGCGTTGATCTGCTCCTGCGAGATGTACTCGGAAAAGCCCTTCTTGCCCACGTAGATCGTCTCGGCGTCCGGGCAGTGGCGCAGCAGCTCGGGGTTGGCGAGGTAGTCGAACAGCACCACGTCGGCCGCCCGCAAGGCTTCGGCCCCCCGCAGCGTGAGCAGCCCCGGATCGCCCGGCCCGGCCCCGATCAGCGAGACGAAGGCGCGGGAGGTCGGGGCGGCAGAAGCGTCGGTCATGGCAGACAGGCTAGCGGGCCGGGGGCGGGACAGATGGGGTGGGGAGGCTCAGGCGTGGTCGGCGGTGCCCTTGTCCAGCCCCACGGGCGCGTCGGGGAGGTCCTCGGGCGTCGGCACCGTGTACGAGTGCGCGAGGTGGGTCATCTCCAGCGACTCGTGGCCCCGGTTCACGATCTGCCCGCCCGCGTAGGCCGCCACGCTCAGCAGCGTGAGTTCCCAGTTGCGCCGCTGCCCCGCGTGGGCGCCGAAGATGTAGGCGAGGCGGTCGAAGTGCGAGTTGGTCCGCAGCAGCGACTCGATCTGGAGGATGACGTGCCCCGGCTCCTCCTGCGGGTAGACCCGGAAGTCGGAGGTGCCCGCGTCGGGGTGCAGCCGCAGGGTGCGGACGCGGAAGCCCAGGGGGTCGATATGTTCCACGACCACCCGGCCCCGGCGCACCAGCATCATCTGAATCTGGAGGCGGGTCCCCACCTCGACGGGCGGAATGGGGCCGTCCAGCCCCCGGAAATACGCCAGCCACTTGGGGGCGTGGTCGGGCAGGTGCTCACGCCAGTGCCGGGCGATGTCCTCCGGGTCACGGGCCGCGCCCTCCAGTTCCACCCAGTAGCGGCGGCGGGTCAGCGGTCCCCCGCCGTCCTCCGGCCCCGAGGGGCGCAGGGGGTCGGGCGGTCCCTTGAGGGCGTAGGCGGCAGCGACGAGGGCAGGCAGGGCGAGCAGGCGGGTCAATCGGGACCGGGCAACTTTGGACATGGGGAAACCTCCGGGGACAGCCTCCGGCGGGGAGCCGGGGAACGCGGGCAGGGTAGCCGCTGCGCCGCCGCCGGGGGCACGGCCGGAGTTCATGCAGCCAAAAGGGAGGCAGGATGGAGCCATGAAGCCCGATCTCCTACCCCGTCTGGCCCATGCGGAGGCTGCCGCGCATGCCCGCTACGGCGAGTCCGGCGCTGTTGCCCATTTCGGTCCGCTGGTGGCCGTCCACGCCGGGCCGGACCTCCCGGTGAACGCGGCCTGGCACGGCGGCACAGAAGGACTGACGGAGGCTGAGCTGGACGGCTTCGAGGCCTTCTGTGCCCAGCATGGGCAACCCGCCACCCTGCATGTCCTCTCACACGACGCGCCCGCACTCCTGCCGACGTTGCGTGCGCGTGGCTACGCCTTGGACTACGTGCTGCACGCCCACACCCACGACCTGACCGCCCTGCCACCCCCTCCCGCCCTGACCGTCCGCGAGGAACCCGGCGCCGATTTCTGGGCTGACCTCTCCGCACGCGGCTTCGGGCCGGGCACAGGGGCGATCATGCGTCTCGTGGCCCATGCCGCTGGAACCCGGCGGCTGGTGGCCGAGGTGAACGGGCAACCCGCCGGAACCGCCGCCCTGGGCGTGACGCAGGGGGTGGCCGCGTTCTACGGCACCTCCACCCGGCCCGAGTTTCGGGGGCGGGGCGTGCAGACCGCCCTTCTCGCCGCCCGCCTGCACCTCGCTGCCGAAGCTGGAGCGGACTTCTCCAGCGTGTTCGTGACGCCGGGGTCGGGGAGCGAACGCAACGTGCGGCGGGCAGGGTTCCAGGTGGCGGGCGGGCGGCTGACGTTCACGCGGGCGGGGTAAGGCCGTTTGCCACCCGCACCGCGTCGCGCACCGCCGCGCACACCGCCTCCTGCACCAGCGCGACGAGCAAGAGGGGGTCGGCCGGGGGCCGCGTGCCCGCGCTCAGCACGAAGGCGCTGTCCCCGTCCCAGGGGGTGTGGCTGGGGTGAATCACCCGCCCCAGCGCCGTCTGCGCGGCGTCCGCGAGGCGGCGGGCTTCGGGCTTGGTGAGCAGGTGCTCGGTGGCGACCGCGACCAGGGTGGTGCTCTCCACGTCGCCGGGGGCAAAGGCGGTGGCGCCCGGTCCCACCCCCGGCCCGGCCAGCACCCCGCCCCGCTCGTCCAGCACGTCCCCGATGGGGTTCACGACCGCCAGCGCCCCCACCGCGACCCCGTGCCGCTCCAGGTAGGCGCTGCCCAGGCCGCCCGGCACCGCCCCCACCCCGAGGTACTTGCCCGCCGTCGTGCCGGTGCCCGCCCCGACGCGCCCACGCTCGACCGGATCCGCCGACGCCGCCCGCGCCGCGAGTTCGCCCTCGCGCTCGCCGGGCCGCGCCCCAGGGTCCCCCACCCCGAGGTCGTACACCACCGCCGCCGGGACGAGGGGCACCCGCGCCCAGGGCGTCTCGTGGCCCACCCCGCGCTCCTCCAGCACCCGCACCACCCCGGAGGCCGCCGCGAGGCCAAAGGCGCTGCCGCCCGTCAACAGCAGGCCGTGGACGCGCTCCACCTTCTTCTCCGGCGAGAGCAGCACCCCCTCCCGCGTGCCGGGGCTGGGGCCGAGAAAGGACGCCGAGGCGACCGCGCCCGCGTCCGGGCAGAGGAGCACCGTGCAGCCGGTCTGCCCGACCGGGTCGGTCCAGTGGCCCACGCGGAAGCCGGGAATGGCGGTGAGGGTCGTGTTGGGGGCAGTCACGTCCGCATTGCATCACGCGGGAAGGGCAGGCAGGGGAGTACGGTGGGACATGGCTGAAGAACTGACCTTCCACTCGGGGGGCCGCGCCCTCTCTGCCGCCCTCGCCCGGCCCGCCGCGCCGCGTGGGGACGCGCCAGGGGTCCTCGTGCTGCACGAGGTCTACGGTTTGAATGACGACATCCGGCGCGTGGCGGACCGTTTCGCGCGGGCGGGGTACGTGGCGCTGGCGGTGGACCTCTTCTCGGCGGGGAACCGGGCCGTGTGCATGACGCGCCTGCTGGGAGGCCTCTTCCTGAACCCGCTGGAGCATCAGGGGGTGCGCGACCTCCGGCGGGCGCTGACGGTGCTGGGCGAGCTGCCGGGCGTGGACGCCTCGCGGCTGGGGGCCATCGGCTTTTGCATGGGGGGCAGCCTCGCCGTAGCGCTCGCCTGCACCGACACCCGCCTGAAGGCCATCGCCCCGTACTACGGCTTCAACCCCCGTCCGCTGGAGGCGGTGCGCCGGAGTTGCCCGGTCGTGGGCAGCTACCCGGAGCGGGACCCCACGACCCGGCAGGGGGAGGCGCTGCGGGCCGAACTGGACGCGGCGGGCATCCCGAACGACATCAAGGTCTATCCCGGCACCCGCCACTCCTTCGCCAACCGTGGCCCGGCCTTCGACGCGGTGGCGAGCGAGGACGCCTGGAACCGGGTAATGACCTTTTTCGACGAGCACATGGTCGGGTCCACCTGAATGGGCAAAACCCCGCGCCGGGCGGGGTTTCTCGTGTCGGGGGAAGGCTCAGGGCGTTTTCAGCGCGTACCCGATCCCCCGCACCGTCCGGATAATCCCGTACCCGTCGAGGTCGCGCAGTTTGGCCCGCATGTTCGCCATGTGGACATCCACCACGTTGGAGTTGCTGGGCAGCTCGCCGTTCCAGACCTCGCGCTCGATCTCCTGGCGCGAGTAGACGCGCCCCGGCTGCCGGGCCAGGAAGGTCAGGAGGTCGAACTCCTTGGGCGAGAGGCGGACCTCGTGGCCGTTGTAGTGGCACAGCCGCTTCTGGGGGTGAATTTCCAGCGCCCCGATGGAGATCACCTCGCCGTGCTGCTGGTGACGCAGCTGCACCTTGACGCGGGCGACGAGTTCTTCCGGGTGGAAGGGCTTGGTCATGTAGTCGTCCGCGCCCGCTTCGAGCAGGTTCACCTTGCGGTCGACCGCGTCCATCGCCGTCAGGATGATGATGGGCACGCTGCTGGTCTTGCGCAGCCGCCGGGCGATCTCGGCGCCGTCGAAGTCGGGCAGGCCGAGGTCGAGAATCACCAGTTCGGGGCTGTTCTCGCGGGCGCTCGTCAGGCCCGTGACCCCGTCGGGAGCGGTCAGCACCTTGTACCCGGCCTGTTCCAGCTCGTACTGAACGACGCGGGTGATGTCGGGGTTGTCTTCGATCAGGAGGATGCGTTGTTCCATGATGGGTGCCCTTTGTCTCCGGCCTGGGGCCGCGGTGCGGTCGGGGGTGGGAGGAAGGCTGCCCTGCCGGTGTGCATTTTCTGACAGCCGCTGCTTAAGGGCCATCGTAGGGGCGGTCACGGGCCTGCCGGGTGACCGGGGCGGTTTACGGTCCCTTAACGCCGGGTCAGGCGAACGCCGCCTTAGCCATCGCCGGGCACGCGCACCGAGTCGACCTGCACCCCGTAACGCAGCAAGACCGTCTTGAGCCGCTGCATCGCCGCCACCGCGCGGGTGCGCTCGCCCGGCGCGAAGACCAGGGTCAGGCGGGCCTCCTGACCGGGGCGGGGCTCCTGCGCCTGCACCGCCAGCGGCCGGGCAAAGGCAGGGTCCCGCGTCACGTCGCGCAGGATGCGGGCAAAGGTCAGCTCGTCCACCCCGCCCAGCGTGAACGCGATGCCCTGCACCGGGCCATCTTGCCGTGAGCCGCCTTGCGCCGGGCCGGGAGTCGGGGAATCGGTCATGTCCGCCAGGGTAGCCCTCCGCCCCCGCCCGGCGACGGGGCAGGCGGCACAATGCCCAGGCGGGCCGGAGGGCGCCCCACCTACAATGCCCCCATGACCTGGTCAGGCGAGCCTTCTTCGACGCGTCTCAACGGCGCCGACCTGTATTTCGAGGTAACGGGGCCGGAGGACAGCGACCTGCCGCCCCTCGTCTTCCTGCACGGCGGCCCCGGCTACAACAGCTATTCCTTTCAGGACCTCTTCGGGGAGCGGCTGGAGGGGCGGCGGGTGGTGTACCTCGACCAGCGCGGCTCCGGGCGCAGCGGGGCACTGGAAGACACCGAGCAGGGCGCCCAGACCCTCGACCTCGACACGCTGGTGGCCGATGTGGAGGCCCTGCGCGAGCACCTCGGCTTCGAGCGGATCGTGCCGCTGGGGCACGGCTTCGGGGCGCTGCCCGCGCTGGAGTACGCCCGGCGGCACCCTGGCCGCACGGCCCGCGTGGTGGTGGTCAACCCCTGGGTGCATTTTCCCGAACTCGCGCTGACCCTGCTCGCGGAAGCCTCGGCCCGCCGGGGCCAGCCCCTCGACGATCCGGCGGCGGCCCTGCGTGCCCGCACCCCAGAGGGCGAGTACCCGCCCGTCGGCGCGGCCCGCATCGAGGCGGCCTTCTCGCTCGTCAACGCCCGCGACCTGCTCAACGCGCTGCAATTCCGCGACGCCCCCAGCCGGATGCGGCTGGAATTCATCGACGCCGAGGGCCAGCTTGCCGGGGGCGGCGAGGTGCAGCAGGCGCTCGTCAACCAGGGGCTGTGGGAGTTCGAGTACCCGCCTTTCCTTCAGGAGCTGCGCCGCCCGGTGTTCGTGATCGCGGGGGTTCACGACCGCACGAGCTACCCCGAGCAGGTCGAGTGGCTGGCCGACCTCGCCGGGGCCGACGTGACCGTGCTCGACGCCGGACACTACCCCTGGCTGGACGACGAGGACGCCTTCGCCGAGGCGCTGGAGGAGGCGCTGACGCGGTAGGGGGCGCTGAGGGCACGGTCTGTTGTTCCACCTAGAAGAACCAGAGGTGACAATCATGAAACTCGTCCTCCTGGCCGCCCTTCTCGGCATCGCGTCTGGAGCCGTCCACTCACCAAACCACATCAGCCTTGCTGGAAATCTCTGTGACCCCTCCTTTCAGATTGGGGGGAAGTGCATCAACCTCGTGACCGGCTGGGGATGGCCCACAGCGTTCATCACGGACAACGCTGCCGTTTCCGTCCTCGGGAGTGTGGGCACCGACGATTCCTTCCACCTGGGCAACCTGCTGGTCAACAGCCTCTTCTATTACGGCGTGCTCAGCGTGGCTGTCGGCCTGGGCAAGCAGATCAGAAGCCGGTAGGCCCGGACTCGCGCCTCTGTCTCGGAACACGTCCCAGATCCCCCGTCTGGGAGCGCGGCCTCCCCTCCTCCCCGCCTCCTCACAGCAAACCCGCTAGACTGACGGCACCCTGATGAAAGCCGTGATTCTGGCCGCCGGGCGCGGTCGCCGCTTGCTGCCCCTGAGTGCGGGGCGGCCCAAGCCTGCCCTGCCCATCGCGGGGGTGTCCCTGCTGGCCCGTGGGGTGCGGGCGCTGCGGGCGGCGGGGGTCGGCGAGATCGCGGTGGTGACCAGCCCCGCCCACGAGACCGAGCTGCGCGAGGCCACCCGCCAGGAAGGCCCCCTGACCTTCCTGCACCAGCACGAGCCGCGCGGCACCGGACACGCGGCGCTCACCGCCCGCGACTTTTTCGCGGGCGAGGCGGGCGTGGTGTACCTGGGCGACAACCTCTTTGCCGACCCGCTCGGCCCGCTGCTCTCGGCGCTCGACGGGGCCGATGCGGTGCTCGCCGTCAAGCAGGTGCCCGACCCCCGCGCCTACGGGGTGGCGACGGTGCGGGAAGGCTGGCTCACCGGGCTGCACGAGAAGCCCGCCGAACCGCTGAGCGACCTGGCGGCCTGCGGGGTCTTTGCCTTTCAGCCCCACGTGCTGGACGAGGTCGCGCGGCTCCCGGCCAGCGAGCGCGGCGAGATCGAGTTTCCGCAGGCGCTGGCGCGGGTGGTGGCGGGGGGCGGGCGGGTGCGGGCCGTACCGCTGGGGGGCTACTGGGCCGACGCGGGCACGCCCCATGACCTGCTGACGGCGGGGGCGCATGTCCTCGCGGGCCTCTCGCCCCGTGTGGACGGCGAGGTGGAGGGCAGCACCCTCTCGGGCACGGTGGTGGTCGAGGCGGGCGCCGAGGTCCACGGCTCGCACGTCACGGGGCCGGTGTGGATCGGCCCCGGCGCCCGGGTGCGCGGCTGCGTGCTGGGGCCGAACGTCAGCGTGGGGCCGGACGCGGTGCTGGAGGGCGCGACACTGCGCGACTCCCTGATCGACGAGGGGGCGCGGGTGCTGCACCCCTCCCGGCCCCTCGCGCACGCGGTGATCGGGCGCCGGGCCACCGTGACCGCGCCGACCGGGGACGGGGTGCAGCTCGCGCTGGGCGACTACAGCGTGCTGCGGGTGTAGGGCCTCGGGGCTGTCGTACCCTGGGGCATGACCCGCCCCCCTGCCCGGCCGACCGGTTCCGCCCCGCCTGAGCCCCAGGGCGAGGTCGTCATCAGCGGGGTGGACACCGGCCCCGCCGAGGCCGAGCGCGGGAACCTCACCCCCACCGAGGACCACGCCCGCTTCCAGCCCCCGGAAGAACGCGAGCCGGAGGACGAGGACGGCTGATACGGCTGCGGCCTGCTGCCGCTTCCCCACCGGCCAGGCGACGGGCTGAACCGGGTCCAAGCGTGACGGAACGCCCCACGTCCCTGTAAGCTGGACGGGTGCTCTCCCTTCAGAAAGCGGCCAGCATCCTGGGAGCCTTCAGCGCCGAGCAGCCCGAGTGGGGGGTGCGGGCGCTCGCGGCGCACCTCGGCGTGCCGCGGGCCACGGCGCACGCTTACCTCGCCGGGCTGACCGGGGCCGGGTTCCTGCGCCGCACCCCGGCGGGGCGCTACCGTCTCTCCTGGCATATCGCGGAGATGGGGGCGCACCTGACCTCGGCGCTGCCGTGGTTTCCAGATGCCCGGGCGCTGATCACCCGGCTCGCCCTGGAGGTCCGCTCGGTGGCCTTCTTATGCATTCTGGAGGGCGACGAGGTCGTGTGCGCCATCCGCGAGCGCCACCCCGACGCCGACATCGACCTGCCGCTCGACATCTACCTCCCGGCGACCGCCACCGCGAGCGGCAAGATTCTGTATGCCTACGGCGACGTGCAGCCGCGTGAGTTCGCCACCTGCACCGTGAGCAGCATCACCACCCCCGACGAGTGGCGCACCGAACTCGGCCGGGTGCGGCGACGGGGCTACGCCTACTCCATCGAGGAATGGATTCCGGGGCAATGCACCCTGGGCGTGCCCTACCACCACGGCGGGCAGGTCGTCGCCGCCATCGGCGTGCAGATGAGCGCCCAGCGTTACCTGCGCGAGGAGCGGGCCATCCGCGAGCGCGTGCTGGGCATCGTGCGTGAGGCCGAGGGCCTGAACTAACCGTCCCCTCCGCGCATCGCCATCAGCTCCAGTTCCCAGCCAAGTTGCTCCAGCACGGCCGGACTCACGCCGGGCAGCATTCCCGCGAGGGCGGCGGCTTCCTCCAGCGTCTCGGCCCACAGGTCGGGACCGGCGGGAAGGACGCGCACCCGCACCTGCCCGTCCGTCATGAGGTCCACCCGTAGGCCGCGCCCGGCTTGATCGTCCGGGATGTGGAGAAGGGGCCGCCGAACCTCGCTCGTCATGGGCGAAGACTAGCCCAGTCCGCCCGCTCCAGCGCGTACCACACCGTCGGAACCTGCTCGCCCCGGTACTCGTCCGGCCCGCCCTCTCCCACCTCGCGGAAGCCCAGCCGCCGCATCAGCGCGTGCGAGGGCAGGTTGGGGCGGTGGACCTCGGCGGTCACGGTCTGCAAGCCGAGGTCACCGAAGGCGTGCGCGAGCAGGAGCTGACCCGCTCGCGTCCCTACACCTTGACCCCACAGTTCCCGCTCCCCGATGGCAATGCCGAACTCACCCGACGTGTCGCTCAGGTCCGCGAGGTCTACATAGCCGACGAGCCGTCCGCCGTACTCCACGCCCCAGCGCCGGAAGTCCGGTCCCGTTCCCGCGATGATGCCCTGCCAGTGCCGCCGCACCACCCGCCCGGCCAGCCCCACCGTCCAACCCGCCGCCCGGCAGAACTCGGCGTCGGCGGCCCAGCGCACGGCGGCTTCCTCGTCACCGGGGCGCAGAGAGCGCAGGGTGACCGTCATTTCTTGTCTCCGAAGCTCCAGATTTCGAGGTCGTCCACCGACTCGCTAACCTTCTTCAGGCTGGCGAGGTCCTCACGGCTGGCCTGCTGGGGCTGCGCGGCCCCCGCCCCGGTCGGACGCCCCACCGCCCCCGCCATCACCTCGGCGGGAACGGCGGCAAGCATGGAGGCGAGTTGCTTGGGCGTGGCGTCGAGCAGCGCGTCGGAGAGCACCTCGTCGGGCACATCGGCGGAGATGCGGGCGCGGGCGGCGGCGACGGCGGCGGGGTCCACCTCGGGGCGCTCGGCCACCTCCTCGTCGAGGCCCGCCGTGCCGGGAGGCCGGGGCGCCGCCGAGGAGCGGGAGCGCCGGGCCAGCAGCAGGGCGGCCACGGCGACGGCCACGAGCAGGAGCAGCAGAAACGTCATGCCCCTACCCTAGCGGGCAGGCCCCGGTCCGCGCTTCCCCTGACCGGAGGGGAACGGCGCGGCACCGGGGCCACCGAAGCTTCATGGTGTGGGGGGCCAGGCCCCTTTACCGGGAGAGCCTTACGCCTCCGAGTACGTCTTCTCGATGGGCAGGCCCACCGCGTTGCCCCACTCGGTCCACGAGCCGTCGTAGTTGCGGACCTTCGGGTAGCCCAGCAGCTCGCGCAGCACGAACCACGAGTGGCTGGAGCGTTCGGCGATGCGGCAGTAGGCGATCACGTCCTTGTCGGGGGTCACGCCCTCGCCCTCGTACAGGGCCTTGAGTTCCTCGGCGCTCTTGAAGGTGCCGTCCTCGTTCGTGGCGCGTGCCCAGGGGATGTTCGCCGCGCCGGGAATGTGGCCGCCGCGCAGCACCCCTTCCTGCGGGTAGTTGGGCATGTGGGTGACCTTGCCCGAGAACTCGTCGGGGCTGCGGACATCCACCATCGCGCCGTGGCCCGCACGGACGGCCTCGATGTGCGCCTTGACCTCGTCGCGGTAGGCCCGCAGGCTCTCGTCGCGGCGCAGGGCGGGGTACTCGGTCGCCTCGAAGGAGGGCGCGTCGGTGGTCAGTTCGCGGCCTTCCGCGACCCACTTCTGGCGCCCGCCGTTCATCAGCTTGAGGTTCTGGACGCCGTTGTAGCTCAGGAACCAGTAGGCGTAGGCCGCCCACCAGTTGCTCTTGTCGCCGTACAGGACGATCTGGTCATCCGGCTTGATCCCGAGCCGACCCAGCAACGCCGACAGCTCCTCGGCGCTGATGAATTCGCGCTCCTGGGGATGCCAGAAGTCGCCCTGCCAGTCGATCTTCACGGCGCCGGGGATGTGCCCGGTCTCGTACAGCAGGATGTCCTCGTCCACTTCCACGAGGCGAATCCCTTCGCGGTTCAGGTTCTCGGCGACCCACTCGGTGCTCACCAGCACGTCTTTCGCGTAGTCCATAGCTGACCTCCAGGGGTGAGTGTAAGCGACCCAGGCCATAGTTGACCAAAAGGGTCAACTGGGTGACCTTCACCATACCGCGCCGGACCGGGGGGGTACAGTGGCCGCATGACCGACGCGGCCCCCCTCCCCGAAAAGCTCCAGAGAATCGTGAGCCTGTTCAAGTCCGCGCCCAAGCCGCTGCGCCTTCAGGCCCTGCTGGAGTACAGCAAGAAGCTCCCGCCCCTGCCCGAGAAGTACGTCGAGCACCCCGAATTCCTTCAGCCGGTGCCCGAGTGCGCCAGTCCCTTTTTCCTGGTAACGGAGAAAACCGAGGACGGCGGCGTGAACATGTACTTCAAGGTGCCGGAAGAAGCGCCCACCGTGCGCGGCTACGCGGGCATCCTGCATGAGGCGCTTCAGGGCGAGAAGCCTGAGACGATCCTGAACATCCCGGACCAGTTCTACATGGACATGGGCCTGACCGAACTCATCACGCCGATGCGCCTACGCGGCATGGGCGCGATCCTGATGCGGCTGAAGAATGAGGTGCGGGAGGGGGCGTAGAAGACCCCTCACCCCTCGCTGCGCGAGGCCCTCTCCCCCAGGAGAGGGTTTTTTTACTCCTCTACCACGGGGAGACTCGGAGAGCTGCTTGCAGAGGGGCGCTGCGAAGCAGCGGGGTGAGGGGTCTTCTCTCCTACTCTGCTCCCTTCACCTCGCGCGGCGGCGGCCCGTTCCGGTGCGCTTCCCGCAGCGCCGCGAGCGCCCGTCCCCGGTGGCTGATCGCCTGCTTTTCCTCCAGGGTCATCTCGGCCAGGGTGCGGGTCTCGCCGTCGGGCACGAAGAGGGGATCGTAACCGAAGCCGTTCTCGCCGCGTGGGCCTTCCAAGAGGGTCCCAGGCAGCTCGCCCCGGTAGCTCTCGACATGCCCGTCGGGGTAGGCGAGCACGACCACCGAGACGAACTTCGCCCGGCGGGTGGGGGCGCGGCGCAGTTGCTCCAGCAGGTAGAGGTTGCGCTCCAGGTCGCTGCTGCGCCCTCCGAAGCGGGCGGAGTAGACGCCGGGCTGCCCGTTCAGGGCCTCGACCTCCAGCCCCGAGTCGTCGGCCAGGGCGGGGAGGCGGGTGGTCAGCGAGGCGGCGCAGGCTTTCAGGGCCGCGTTTTCCTCGTAGGTCGCGCCCGTCTCCTCGGGGAGCGGCAGCCCGCCGAGGCCCTCCAGGGTCCACCCCAGGGTTGACAGGGCCGCGCCGATCTCGCGCACCTTGCCCGCATTCCCGGTCGCCACGACCACCCGCATGCCCGTCCCGTTCCCACCCGCTTCACTCGTCACCTGCCGAGTGTAGACGACGGGAGGAGGTCGGCGGGCCTCAGTCGCCGCCCAAGGCCACCTCGGCCCGCACCCGCCACCGCTCCTCTCCCTCCCGCTTCTCGAAAAGGGCCACCGAGCGGTAGGCCTGGGTGTGGTGGGCGGCCGTCAGCGTCTCCAGCCGCGCCCGCAGGCCCGCCGGGTCGGCCCCGCCGTAGGGCTGCACCAGCGTGAAGTGCGGCTGCCAGGAGTCCAGTCCACGCGGGGTGTGCAGCAGCGCCATCCGCGCCTGCTCGAAGGCGGGCGAGGCGGGCGTGACCTTGCCCGCGAACGGAGAAGCTGTCACGAAGCGGGCGAGCCGCGCCAGCAAGAGCGTGTGCAGCACCAGCAGGGGCGCGTTCGCCTCCAGCCGATGCACCCACGTTTCCCCGCCGTCCCAGACCTCCACCCGCCCGCCCGTCAGGGTCAGCACCGCGCCGGGCGAAAGGCAGGCCACGCCCACCCGCACCTCGGCCTCTATGTCCGGCCAAAGGGCGGGGTCAGTGAAAAAGCCCTCCACCAGCGTGAGGTGAAAGCCGTAGGGTCCGGCGTCCGCCTGATCTTCCGGGCGCAGGAAGTCCGGCAGGGGCCGCGTCTCCTCCGCCCGCACGTCGTAGCCCAGCAGGTCGCTGCCCGCCTCATACAGCGGGCTGCCCGCCGGGGGACAGAGGTAGACGGCAAAGCGGGTGCCGGAGCGGGGGTCAGTCATAGGAACGTCCGTGTGAGCGTGGATGACTTATGGGCATCGCTGTTGCGTTGGTCACCCTGCTGCTTCTCCTGACCATAGGCGCTGCCCTGTGGGTGTCGTCCGGACGACCAACCAGCCGAGGTGAGCGGGAGATCGGTCAGATCATGGTCACGGTCGGTGTTCTCGGGCTGTCGTCGACGGTGGGTCTCATTTATTTGCTGGGCCGAATCCTGTAACTCCACCGGGCTCCCAGCCTCAGAACACCCGCCAGCGGTAGAACAGGAAGGCCAGCGTCCCGGCGAGCGCCGTGGCGATGCCCAGCACGATCCACAGCGCCTCCGGGTTTTCCTGAAAGGGCAGCGGCACATTCATTCCGAAGATGCTGGTCACCAGGGTGGGAATCGCCACCAGAATGGTCGTCACGGTCAGGACCTTCACGACCTCCTGCACGTTGTTGCTGATGACGGAGGCGAAGGCGCCCGCCATGCTCGTCAGGATGTTGCTGGCGATGGACGCCATCTCGATGGCCTGGAGGTTCTCAATCAGCACGTCGTCGAGCAGCTCGGAATCTTCCTCGTACATCTCGAAGATGCGGTCGCGCTTGACCCGCTCCATCATCGCCTCGTTCGCCTTGAGGCCGGTAATGAAGTACACGAGGCTCTTTTCGAGCTTCAGCAGGTCCATCAGTTCCTTGTTGCGGGTGGCCGTCTCCATGCGGTCCTCAATGGTGTCCACCCGCTTGTTGATCTGGCGCACGTCGATCAGGAAGCGCTGGGCATTCCGCAGGAAGAGTTGCAGGGTCAGGCGATTTTTCTTGGCGGTGCTGACCCGCCGCACCAGCCCATTCACCACGTCGTTGACGACCGGGTTCTCGGTGGCGCACACGGTCACGATGCAGTGGTCGGTGTGCAGGATGCCCAGCGGCACGGTGTCGTAGGGGATGTCGCTGTCCTCGCCGAGGCGGTAGCTCGTCTGCATGATGATCAGGAGCTGGCCGTCCTCGCGTTCGAAACGGCTTCTCTCGTCGGGGTCGAGGGGGTAATTCAGGTAATCGAGGTCCAGGCCCGTCTCGCGGCTCACGCGGGCGAGTTCCTCGGCAGTGGGCGCGACGACGTGAATCCAGCCGCCGTCGACGTAGCCGTCCGCGAGTTGAAGCTTGCCGCCGATGCTGCGGTAGTAGGTCAGCACGGCGGCCCGCCGTGGGGGTCAGGGTAGGGGCAGAACATGGCGCGTCCTCCGGGAGTGGGATGCGTGAGGCCGGAGCGGAAGACCGCCGGGACCGGCCAGCTCAGAACCGGCCCGCTCAGAACTGGGCGGCTCGTGGTCGGTCGGGGAGTCGGGAGTCACGTCATCACCTCCTCTGCGGGAGCGCCGGGGCGCGGGCACCGGGCGCCATGCTAGCAGCGCGGCGCGGCCCACAAAAAGCCCCGGCACAGCGACCGGGGCGGGGCAGGGACGGCCGGGCTCAGAGGCCGAAGAAGACGCGGTTTTTGACGATGAACTCAGTTTCCCCGGCGGGCACGTCTTCTTCGGGGAAGATGGCGCTGACGGGGCAGGCGGGGACGCAGGCACCGCAGTCGATGCACTCGTCGGGGTGAATGAGGAACTGGTCGCCGCCGTCGTAGATGCACTCCACCGGGCAGACCTCGGTGCAGGCCTGGTCCTTGACGCCGATGCAGGGGCTGACAATCACGTGAGGCATGCGGGACAGTATGCATGCGCCTCCGGGGGGCCGCAAGGCGGGAACACCCACAGTTCCCCCTCAGAATTTTCCGAGCTGCACGTCAAAAAACCCGACTGTCCCCGTCAGGATTGTCCCGCCGCCCTGACTACTCTTCAAAACGGATGACAGGCAGCAGAAAGTCGGCTCCTATACGGTGTTTCTGCGATGAAAGCACCCAAGAGCCGACCCCCTCACGATACCTTGCAGACCGTTCTGCGGTCTGCCTTCCCCCTTGATGCCCGCCGCTTGATGGTCTTCACCGCCTTGGTCCTGGCGGTCATTCAGGCTCGCACGGTCGTCCTCTACACCCTCAAGACCCATGTTCCGTTGCCAGGTACGCTCACAGCTCGCTACCAGCGACTCTGTCGCTTCGTCCAATTTCCTTTCCCCGAGGGTTTGTTTCCCAGATTTGCGCTGTCCTTCCTGCCGGACGGTCCCGTCGATCTGATCCTCGACCGGACCAACTGGCGACTCGGCCAGCAGGACGTGAACATCCTGCTGCTTTCTGCTGTGTGGAACGGGTTCAGTCTGCCCCTCATGTGGGCATTGCTCCCACATGGTGGGGCGAGTGATTCCCGTACTCGGGAATCACTCGTGTTGCGCTTCCTGACGTTTTGCCCGGATCGGCAGGTCCGGTGCCTGCTGGCAGACCGAGAATTCATCGGCCAGCACTGGTTTCGTTTCCTCGATCAGCACAGCATCGCTCCCTGTATTCGCTTGCCTGCACGCGCCACCATCGGCCAACACCGTCTGCCCGTGTGGGCTGTGTTCAACAAGCTCCAAGTGGGCGAAGTCAGGGTCTGGCGACGCCAGACCCTGATCTACGGTGTGTCACTCCGGGTGGCCGCGACGAAGAACGCGGCCGGGGAGACGCTGTACCTCGCTTATCGGGGGCACGTGGGACCGAATCTCCGACGGTATGCCCAGCGTTGGCAGGCAGAAAACTTGCACTCCGCGCTCAAAACGAGGGGCTTCAATCTGGAAGACACCGGGCTAACCCGTGCTGAACGGGTCTCCACCCTGCTGACGGTGGTCGGTGTGGCGTTTATCTGGGCCTGTGTAACTGGGGAGCTGCTGGTAACCGAGAAAGGCGTACGGATCAAGAAACACGGACACCGTGCGGTGTCCGTGTTCCGGCTTGGCCTCGACCATCTTCAAGATCTGCTGCTGCATCCCTCTCGGTCGTCTTGGCACACCCTCGCGACTCTCATGCCGCGTTTTGAAGGGTAGTCAGCCCGCCGCCCCCAAGTGCCGCTCCGCCAGCGCGAGGTCGGCGTCCTTGTCCACGTCGGTGCCGATGGCGGCGTGCCCGGTGATGAGCGCACGGGCCTTGACGCCCAGGATGGTGCTGACCTTCCCCTCCAGCGCGGGCACGGTGAGGCGGCGGGTCAGCAGCCGCAGCAGCACGCCGGGGCCGATCAGCGCGGCGAGGCGTAGGGGGGCCTTGCGGGCGCCTAAGACCTCTCGCAGCCGGGGCAGGAACTCGCCCACCAGCCGGGGGTCGAGCAGGAAGACGTTCCCCCCGGTAAAGCTCCCCTCCCGCAGCCGGGCGTAGGTGCGCTGCACGCCGGGGAAGGCCGCCTCGCAATCTTGGCGCCGGACGACCGGGTAGACGAGGGCGGCGTCGCCGGGCGCCGCGTCCAGCACGTCCGCGAGCTGCGCGGGGGTCACCAGCGGAATATCCGCCGTCGCCACGATCACGCGCTCGCCGGGGGCCAGGCCACGGGCGCTCAGGGCCTCCACACCCGCTTCGAGGTTGCTCAGCAGGGTGCCGTGGTCGGTGACGCGCTCGTCAATCAGGAGGTCCATCTCGGGCGTCGTCGGGCCGACGTAGGCCACGCGGCCCACCCGCCCGCTGCCGCGCAGCGCCCGCAGGACATGCAGCGCCATCGGCTCGCCCGCCACCGGAATCAGCCCCTTGACGCTGACCCCGTGCGCCGCCGCAAAGGGGTCGCCGGGGTCGCCGCCGCCCAGCACGACGGCGCTCCACTGCGGGGCGGGGGCAGCCTGCTCATGACTCATGCGCGAGAGCGTACCACCCCGCCCGGCGCACGGGCCGGAAGGTGCAGGGTGGCCGTGAACCCCCCGCCGGGGGCACTCGAGAGCCGCAGCTCGCCCCCATGCACCTCCGCCGCGCGGCGGGCCAGTGCCAGCCCCAGCCCATGCCCTCCGGCCGTGCGGCTGGCGTCGGGGCGGTAGAAGGCCTCGCCCAGCCGCGCCAGGGTCGCCGCGTCCACGCCGGGACCGTCGTCGCGGACCTCGACCTCCGCCCCACCTGCCCCGTCCGGGCGCACGGTGACGGTGACGGCCGCGCCGGGCGCGTGCAGCAGCGCGTTCGCGGTGAGGTTCCACACCGCCTGCCCCAGCAGCACCCGGTCACCGTGCGTGGTCAGGGCCTGCGGCGCGATCAGGTCCACATCGGCCTCGGGCGAGAGCTCGCGGGCGCGGTCCACCGCCTCCGCCGCGAGGTCGCGCAGGGGCACCGCCGCCTGCGAGAGGGCCGCCGGGTCGCGGGCGAGCAGGAGGAGGTGGTTGGTGAGGGTCGAGAGCCGGGTGAGGTCGGTGCCCAGTTCGCGCAGCTCGGCCCGGTAGCGCTCCGGCTCGCGGTCGTGGGCCAGAGTGGCGTCCACCCGCGCGGTCAGGGCGGCCAGCGGCGAGCGCAGGTCGTGGGCGGCGGCCCGCACGAAGTCCTGCTCGCGGTCGCGGGCGTCGGCCACCCGCCCAAAGGCCCCCTCCAGCGTGCGGGCCAGCCGCGCGAGTTCGTCGCCCTCGCCCGCGCCGGGCAGCGGCGAGCGCAGGTCGCCCCCCGCCCCGATGCGCCGCGCGGCCCCCTCCAGCCGCCGCACCGGGGCCAGCAGCCGCCCGGCCACCGCGTAGCCCAGTCCCGCCGCCAGCGCGAGCACCAGCGGCAGCAGCCACGCCAGCGCCCTGGTGAAGGCCCGCCGCGCCTCGGTGAGCACGGGCGCGTCCGAGAGCACCGCCAGCCGCCCCCCACCCCGCAGGGACCGCACCGCGAGCAATCGGCCGTCCAGCGTGTACACATCCGGCGGGAGGGCGGTGTTCAGCTCGGCGGGAAAGCGCGGCGTCTGGACCTGCCCGCCGGGACCGCTCAGCCGAATTTCGAGGAAGCGGGTCTGCGCGTCCGCGTCGGTCAGGCGCTCCAACCCCCTCGCCGACAGCACCTCCACCCCGAACGACCGCGCCGACTCCTCCAGCGCCCGCTCCACCCGCACCTGCACCGCGCTCGCCGCACTCTGGAGGGCCTCCACCTGCGAGACCCACAGCAGGCGGTTCACCGCGAGAAAGAGGCCCACCGCCACCAGCACGGCGGCGAGCGCGGTTGCCAACCCAGCGGTGAGCGCGAGGCGGGCGCGGAGGGTCAGGCGCATGAGGAGGCCCGGAGGACGGAGAGATGAAGACCTCCGCGAGAGGCGTTCCTGGGAGCAGGGGTGAAGGGGCGCTTTCTCGCGCTGGGGTGGCTGCGCCGTCCACCCCCCACCCAGCTTCCCCCACAAGGGGGGAGGAGCAACAACACCGTGCCACACGCCTTGTTCCTGTGACCCGCGTCAATCATCGGCGGACGGCTGAGGGCCGACCGCTCTCCCCTCACCCCGCCACCCGGTAGCCCCGCCCCCGCTCGCTGCTCACGGCCTCCGGCGCGAGCTTGCGCCGCAGATAACGCACGTACACGTCCACGATGCGGGCCTCGCCGCCGAACTCCGGTCCCCACACCCGGTCGAGCAGCTCCTCGCGGGTAAACCAGCGGTCGGGCGCCAGCGCGAGGGCTTCGAGCAGCGCGTATTCCCGCCCGGTTACGGCCACCTCCGCCCCGTCCCAGGTCACCACCCGGCCCACGGTGTCCAGCGCCCCGCGCCCACCCGCAAAGGTCACGCGCGGACTCGGCGCCCCCCGCTCCCGCCGCGACAAGGCCCGCAGCGTGGCAAGCAGCTCCGGCACCGCGAACGGCTTGACGAGGTAGGCGTCTCCCCCCAGGTCCAGCCCCTGCACCCGGTCTTCCAGCTCGCCCCGCGCCGTCAGAAAGAGGATGGCCGCCTCCGACCCCGCCGAGCGCAGCTCCCGCGCGATCTCGAAGCCGTCCAGGCCCGGCAGCATCACGTCCAGCACGACCAGGGGATACTCGCCGACGAGCGCCTCCTCCAGCCCCTCCGGCCCGGTCTGCCGCCACGTCGCCGCGTACCCCGCCTCGCGCAGGGCACCCAGCGTCGGCTCCGCGATGCGGGGGTCGTCCTCCACGAAGAGCAGGCGCATGAGGTCAGTCTAGAGGCGCCGGTGAAATGGGCGTTAACCGCCCAGCGTGCGCAGCAAGGCCCACCCCAACCCCACCACCCCAGCCAGGAACAGCAGCGCCAATGAGGGCAGCAGCCACGGCAGGCGCTGTTGCAGCCCCGCACTCCGCGCCCGCGCGTCGGCGAGCACCGCCGGGGGCAGCCCCCGCGCCGCGAGCGCGAGCACCGTGGGCACCACCACGAGGTCGTCCCCGACGCCCAGCAGCGGCAGGGCCTCGGGCAGCAGGTCCACCGGGCTCAGCGCGTAGACGAGCGCGGCCAGGGCCGCCAGCCGTGCCCGCGCAGGCGTGCGGCGGTCGCGCAGGGCGAGGAGCAGGGTCAGGGCGTCCCGCCAGATGCGGCGAAGTCGGAGAATCACGTTCCCAGTACGGGGCAAGGGGGCTGCGGGTTGCGCTCTGCTATCCTGACCCGCAGGCGCAGGCGGCCCCGCGCCGCCCACCCCGGAGGTTCCCCCAGGCAACCGACTCGGCCCCCGCCGAGCCAGCGTGTACCGCGAGGACACGCGAGAGACACCGTAGCGACCCATCACCGGTAAGACGCTCCCACTGCGGGAGTGGGTGATGACTGGCTCGTTCCGGCGCTCTCCCTGGGGGGACTTCGCCCGGTTCGGGCACTTCTGGCATGTGGCCCCGGCGCGGGCGGTGTGCTAGGATTTTTCACTGGTGACTCGCCCCCCGTCCCCAGGCGGGCCGGGCGAGCGAAGAAGCCGGACACCGGGGCAGCGTTCCCGGCGCGGCAGGAGGAAGGTAAGAGATGTTTGCGATCATTCAAAGCGGCGGCAAGCAGTACCGCGTGCAGGAAGGCGACGTTGTGCGCGTGGAGTCCCTCACGGGCGAAGCCGGGCAGACCCTGACCCTGACCCCCCTCTTCGTGGGCGGCGAGCAGGCCATCTTCGGCGAAGGCGCCGGGCGCTACAGCGTGGAAGCCGAGGTCGTCGAGCACGGCCGTGGCCCCAAGATCTACATCCGCAAGTACAAGAGCGGCATCCAGTACCGCCGCCGCACCGGCCACCGCCAGAACTACACGGCGATCCGGATCACGGGCATCAAGGGTTAATCCCGTTCTCGCCCCCGGTGAGAACCGAGCGGAGCGAGTAGGGACAGATCAGAAACTCGCGGCGTGGAGCGGCCCGAGGTGCACTGTCCGAGGGACGCGGAACAGAGCGAGTTTCGCAGCAGGAGAGGTGAACTGAAATGGCACACAAGAAAGGCGTGGGTTCGTCCAAGAACGGACGCGACAGCAATCCCAAGTACCTGGGCGTGAAGAAGTTCGGCGGCGAAGTGGTCGTCGCGGGGAACATCCTCGTGCGGCAGCGCGGCACCAAGTTCAAGGCGGGCCAGGGCGTCGGCATGGGCCGCGACCACACCCTCTTCGCGCTGGTGGACGGCAAGGTCATCTTCACCAACCGTGGCGAGAAGGGCCGCTTTATCAGCGTCGAGACGGTGCAGGCGCCCGTCGCCGCCGACTGAACACGCCCCCACGGCACGCCCTGCCCGGCGACGTGGCGGGGCGTGTTTTTTTGAGACCTGATAACAGAGGAGGTGCCCCATGGCATTTCGTGACGTGCTGGACATTGAGCTGGCGGCCGGAAATGGCGGCGACGGCAGCATGAGCTTCCACCGGGCCAAGTACATGGAAAAGGGCGGCCCGGACGGAGGGCACGGCGGGCGCGGGGGCAGCATCATCCTCCGGGCCATCGAGGGCGTGGAAAGCCTGGAACGGCTGGTCGGGCGGCGCAAGTTCAAGGCCGAGAACGGGGCCTACGGCGAGGGCCGGTTGCGCCAGGGCTCGGACGGGGCGGACCTCTACATCGACGTCCCGGTGGGCACCACCGCCTTCGACCGCGACTCGGGCAAGGTGATCGCCGACCTCGTGCGGGTGGGGCAGGAGCAAGTCATCGCGCGGGGCGGGCTGGGGGGCCGGGGCAACTCGACCTTTGTCAGCAGCACCCGGCAGGCGCCGCGTTTCGCGGAACTCGGCACGCCGGGGCAGAAGCGGCGGGTGCGGCTGGAACTGCGATTGATCGCCGACGTGGGCCTGGTCGGCTACCCCAACGCGGGCAAGAGCAGCCTGCTGGCGGCCCTGTCGCGGGCCAATCCCGCCATCGCGGACTACCCGTTCACGACCCTCTCCCCCATCCTGGGCGTGGTGGACCGCGCCCAGGGCGACGAGCGTTTCACGATGGCCGACATCCCCGGCATCATCGAGGGCGCGTCGGAGGGCAAGGGGCTGGGGCTGGAGTTCCTGCGCCACATCAGCCGCACCCGGCTGCTGGTGTACGTGCTGGACGTGACCCGCGACCCGGTGGAGGAGCTGCGGGCCTTGCAAGCCGAGCTGCGGGCCTACGACCCCAGCCTGCTGGACAACGCCGCCGCCATCGCGCTGAACAAGACCGAACTCGTGGACGCCGACCTCGTGGCGATGGTGGAAGGCGAGCTGGCCGAGTCCGGCCTCCCGGTGCTGCCCGTCAGCGCGAAGACGGGCGAGGGGCTGCCCGAGCTGCGCGAGGCCCTGTTCCAGCTTCTGCCCGACCGCGAGCTGTGGGCGCAGACCCAGGCGCTGGAGGTCGAACCCGACGAGGTGCGCGAGGCCCCCCTCACCCTGACCTTCCGCGAGGGTGCCCCCGAGCGCGGCCAGACCGACCCCGAGCGCATCTGGGAGGTCACGGGCGGCGGCTTCGAGGCGCGGCTGGACCGCTTTTCCCGGCATATGGAGGACGCCGCCGAGTACCTCTCGAACCTCTTCAAACGCCAGGGCCTCTACCGCGAACTCAAGCGGGCCGGGGCGCGCGAGGGCGATACGGTGGAGATTGGCCCCTTCCGCTTCGAGTACTTCGCGGACGAGGAGTAACCCAGCACAAGGAGGGCCTCACCTGCACGACTCGCAGGCGAGGCCCTTCCTCTGTTCCCGATCAGCCCTTGGTCACGATCCGCACGGTGACCATCTCGTCGGGAGTCACGCCCTCAATGGGGGCCTCCTGGCCGGAGCTGGCGTCCGAGGTGCGGGTCAGCTTGCCCAGCACGTCCTCGCCCTGCACGACCTTGCCGAAGATGGTGTGCTTGCCGTTCAGGAAGTCGGTGGGCGCAAAGGTGATGAAAAACTGCGAGCCGTTGGTCGCGGGGCCGCTGTTCGCCATCGCCAGGATGCCCGCCGAATCGAAGGTGAGGTCGGTGCGGAACTCGTCGGCAAAGCTGTAGCCGGGGCCGCCGCTGCCGGTGCCCGTGGGGTCGCCCGTCTGCGCCATGAAGTCCTCGATGACGCGGTGGAACTTGATCCCGTCGTAGTAGTGGTTGCGGGCCAGCGTCACGAAGTTGTTCACGGTGACGGGCGTCTCCTGCTCGTAGAGATCGGCGAGAATCTGACCCCTGGTCGTGTCAATCAGGGCGTAGTAGTCCTTGCCGTCTTCCAGCGCGAAGTCAGGCTCCGACTTGTACTCGCGGACCGGCTTCTCGGAGAGCGCGGGAACCAGCGCATAGCCCGCCGGGACCGGGCCGGGCTTGGTGACCTTCTCGGCGCTGGCCGCAGCGTCGCCGCTCTCGTCGGCCGCCTTCGCCTCCTCCGCCTCGGCCGAGGTCTCGTCGGTGGCGGGGGTGTCGGTCTGGGCTTCCTCGGTCTGGCTGGCGGGGGTGTCGGTGGTGCTCTCCTGCTGATCCTGACAGGCGGTCAGGGTCAGCAGGGCCGTGAGGATCAGCAGGGCGCGTTTCACACGGGCAGTCTAGCGGGAAGGGGCCTGAGAAGAAGGGGCGAGCGACCACTCCACCGTGCCGTCTCCACCGGGCGCCCTCTACACTGGGCGGGTGATCGTGACGATAGACGGCGTGGCGGCCAGCGGCAAATCGAGTGTGGCGTCGGGCGTGGCGCGGGCGCTGGGGATTCCCTATGTCAGCAGCGGCCTGCTCTACCGTGCCGCGACCTTGCTGGGGCTGGAGGCGGGCCTCGCTCTGACTGATGCGGCGGGCCTGCTGGCGCACCTGCACGCCACCCCCCTGCGCCTCGAACCCCGCGCCGAGGGCAACCGGGTGTGGGCGGGCGAGCGCGAGCTGACCGAGGAGCTTCACTCCTCGCGGGTGGACGCCGGGGTCAGCGCCGTGGCGGCCCTGCCCGAGGTGCGGGCGTGGGTGGACGCCCAGCTCCGCGCCCTGCCCGAACCCTTCGTGGCCGAGGGACGTGACATGGGCACAAATGTCTTTCCGCACGCGGAGGCCAAGTTCTACCTGACCGCCAGCCCCCGCGTCCGCGCCGAGCGCCGGGCAAAAGAGCGCCCCGAGGACGTGTCCGCCATCGAAGCGGCCCTGACCGAACGCGACCGGATGGACACGGTGCAGAGTGCGCCCGCCCCGGACGCGCGGGTGATCGACACGGGGCCGCTGACGCTGGGAGAGGTCATTGGGATGGTGCTGGCAGAGGTCCGGGGGCCGTAACCAGCTGAAATCTGAGGGCAACCGAACAAGGGGGCCAGGTCCGTGTGACCTGGCCCCCTTGAACAGATTTCTTAGCGCTGAATCCCGAACACCGGGCTGGTGTACGTCTCGATGTGGTTGGGGTTGCTCTCGTCGCCCAGGGCCTTGAGGACCCGCAGGCGCAGGCGGTAGTCGCCGTTGGGCGCGGCGTTGCCGTTGGCGAGGGTGCCGTCCCAGCTCCAGGTGTAGTAGGCGTTGCTGGTCGAACCGGCGTAGACGTTGGTGGCGTTGCGGCCCACGTACTCGTCGCGGCTCACGGTGTCTACGCGGTTGCCTCCCGCGTCCAGCACGTCCAGTTCGATCCAGCGCGACTGGTGCGCGAGGTGAGCCCAGATGCGGGGGATGTCGAGGGTGGTGCCGATCTGGCCCAGCGTGAAGACGGGCTTGGTCGTGGGAACCCCGTTCTCGTAGTACAGCATGCCTTCCACGGCGTCGTAGAAGGCCGGGAAGTCGCGCGGCGTGGTGCCCAGGCCGTAGCCCGGCAGCGAGATGTCGCCCAGCACCTTGATGCTCTGGTAGTCGCCCTTGAAGCCGCCGTAGGGCACGCTCAGGCTGGTCCCGCTGGCGTTCGTGTTCGTCATGCGGATGTAGCCGCCGTACTGCGACCGGTCGGCCGCCCCACCGGGCGCCGTGATGGTCACGTTCAGCTCGGCGGTGCCGCCGGCCGGGACCGTCACGGTGGTGCTGGCCTGGCCATTGATGGTGACCGTGGCCGCCGCCGTGCTGGGAGCGGGCGCGAAGGTGGTGCCGCTGAGGGTCAGGGCCGCCACGTGGGTGACCTGATAGGTCTGGGCCGTGGCGCCGCTGTTGCGGATGGTCAGCACCTTGGTGCGGGTGGGCATGCCGTCGCTCTCGCCCAGGGCGATCTTGCTGGGCGACACGCTGACGCCGCTCTGAAGCGCGGCGAGGGCCGCCGGGGCGTTGACCACGCCCGCACCCTGGCGCTGCACGTAGTCCACGAACGAAGAGACGCTGCTTCCCAGGAAGTAGTTGGAGGGCTTGGCCGTGTTCTGCAGCAGGCGCCGGGCCTCGCCGTCGATCTGGCCGAGGCGGGGGTAACGCTCCAGCAGCAGGGCGGCCACGCCTGCCACGTGCGGCGCTGCCATGCTGGTGCCGCTCAGGACCGCGTAACCGGTCGCTTCCTTGGTCAGCGGGTAGGTGCTCTTGATCAGGCCGCCGGGGGCCGCCACGTCGGGCTTCAGGTCGAGGTCGGGCGAGGTGCCGTAGCTCGTGAAGCTGCTGAGCGTGCCCCCGGTGGGGTTGTCGAACAGGGCACGCTGACCCGTGAAGGTCACGCGCGGCGCCGCGCCCGAGGAGATCTGGTTGCCGATCCGGGCACCGTCCACATCCGACAGGCCGACCACCGGAATCTCGATGACCTGGTTGTCGTTGGCAGCGCTGGGGGCCACGGTCGGCGAGAGGACGCCGGGGGCGTTGTTGTACAGCAGGACGGCGCGGGCGCCAGCAGCCTGGGCGTTGAGGGCCTTTTCACGGAACGCGCAGGTGCCGCGCCGGATCAGGACTGCCTTGCCCGCCAAGCTGTTGGGCGCGAAGGGGTTCACCCCGTTCACGAAGCAGCCGTCGGCCGCCGCCGTGTTGGTGACGCCCGGGCCACGGGTCACTTCCAGGTTCAGGCCCGTCGAGGGATTGGGCGCACCCGTCGCCACCGTGTAGGCCACCCGCGCGCCGTCAGTGCTCACGGTCAGGTAGTCCATCTCCAGCTTGGCGTTGTCGACCGAGGCCACCGCGATCACGTTCGCGCCGAGGCTGGGAGCGCCGGTCGCGAACTGCCCGTCGGTGCCGCTGTTGCCCGCCGAGACCGTCACGATCACGCCGCGCTTGGCCAGCGCACTGGCGGCCTTGGCGGTGGGGTACTCGGGCCACTGGAAGCTCGACCCGATGCTCATGTTCAGGACCTGCATGCCGTCAGCCTCGGCCCGTTCCATCGCCTGAATCATGATGTCCGCGCTGGTCGACCCCTCGCAGCCGAAGACCTTGTACGCCCCGAACATCACGTCGGGCGCCACACCCTTGAAGCCGTTTGTGGGGTCGTTGGCCCCCACGATCCCGGCCACGTGCGTGCCGTGCCCGCCGCAATCGTCGGCATTCTCATCAGGCACGGGCGTGAAGTTGCCGTTCACACCGAACGCATCACCCACAAAGTCGTAGCCGGTGATCACGCGCCCCTGGAACGCCGGGTGGTCGTAGTCGATCCCCGTGTCCATGATGGCGACCTTGACGTTCTTGCCGGTGATGCCCATTTCGTCGCGCAGGATGGACGCGCCCGTCATGGTGGCGGCCGTTTGCACCTGCGGCACGGAGGGTTCCTCACCCAGCTCGGTCACGGGGCGCTCGATCTTCACGACCGGGAAGACGTTGACCACGCCGGGCAGGCGGGCCATACGGTTGGCCTCCTCGGCGCTCGCGACCACACTCAGGCCGTTAAAGAGGCGCTGGTAGCTGGCGAATTCCTGAAGCTTCAGGCCCGCCTGGGCCGCCCGCAGCCGGAAGTCGGCCTGCTGGCTGCGGATGCTCTGGGCCCCGAGCGCCGTGGGGTCACCCGCGAGCTCCACAAAGTAGCGGCCCGTCTCGCTGACAGGAACGTCGGCCGCGCGAATTGCGGCCGAGCCGTCGCCACCCGAGGGGGCCTTGCCAGTCGGGGCGTTGGGAGTGCTGCCGCAGCTCGCAAGGGCGATGGCGGCGGTCAGAAGCAGCAGGGCATGACGGGGAGTGTTCAAGGGAGGATCTCCTGTACTCCGGCGCGGGGCCGGGCGAGAGGCGAACGCCTAACGGCGGCTGAGAGACAGACGGTAGAGATTGGTCGGTCGGTCGTCGGTCGCGCGTGGATCGTCGAAGATGCGGAAACTGGTCACCACAATGTAGTACGTTCCTTCCTGCGGGAGGTTGAACAGCAGCTCGGCGTCGTAGCCGGGTCCGCTGTCGTCATCCTGCTCGAATACGGTCTTGCCGTCGGGCAGCAACACCTGCACGTAGGGGTCGAGGGTGCTGTTCGGGAAGGGACCGCCCGACCCACTGACCGTGACGCGCAGGCGGTCGTCGGCAGCCCCGGTGAAGCGGTAGATGTCGATGTCGCGTGGGTTGCCCGCGATCACCCCGTCAATGCTCTGGCCGATCTGGACCGGGGTGGCCCGGTCCACGAAATCGCCCGCGTCGATGGCGACGGCCAGCGTGGTCCTGGCCTCGGCCGTCTGCCCGGCCGTGTCGTAGGCCCGCGCCGTGAGCGTCCGCGTGCCCCCCTGCGCCGCCCCGAAGCTGAGCGAGACCGTGTAGGGGGCCTCGCGGTCCACGCCCACCCGCTCGCCGTCGAGCAGGAATTCGACCCGGTCGATGCCCCGGTCATCCTGGGCGGTGGCCGTCAGGGTGACGGGGTCCTCTCGGGTGATCGTGAGCGCATCGGGCACGAGGCCGACCGTGGGGGGCGCGTCCGCGCTCGGCACCACGTTGACCGTCAGGGAACGGCTCACCTCGGTGACCGCGCCCCGGTCGTCGACGATCCGGATGCGCAGGGTATGCGGCCCGTTGTCCGCCGCTCCATACGTGAGATCGGTGCTGTAGGGGGCCTGCTCGTCGGTCGCCACGAGGCGGCCATTGTCGTAGACCTCCACCCGCGCGAGCAGGCGTCCCGGCGCGGGCTTCACGGTCACGGTGTAGCTTGTCGGGCTGCTCTGCACCACCGCCACCTCCGCGCCCTGCGGCCCTGCTGGCGACCCAGGCACCGTGACCGTCAGCGCCGATTCGGCCGTATTGCCCGTCGCGTCCGAAGCCACGGCCCGGTAGATCCATTCGCCCGCGCCCAGCGCGGTCAGGTCGTCACGGAACGTGTAGGGCGCGGCCGTGTCCTCGCCCAGCCGGGTCGCGCCCCGGTAAAAGGTCACTCCTGTCACTCCGGTGTCGTCGGTGGCGGTCGCCGTGAGGTCAACCGGGCCAGGCACCGCCAGGGTCTGGGGCGCGGCAGAGAGGCGCACGGTGGGCGGCTGGGTGTCGGCGCCTCCCGCTCCCGCGACGGCCACGGTCAGGACCGCGCTGGCCTCGCCGCGGTTGCCCGCCGCGTCGGTCGCCACAGCCCGCAGCGTATGGGGACCGTTCTCGGCGGCCCCGTAGCTCACCGCAGCTTCAAAGGGCGCCTCGCGGTCAGTGCTCAGCAGCCGCGTACCGTCGTAGAACGTCACGGAGACCACGCCCACCTCGTCGGATGCCTCGGCCCGCAGAGAAACAGGGGCGCTGGTCTTCACGACCGCCGTACTGGCCTCCAGCCGCACCGCTGGAGCCACTGTGTCGACTCCGGGGGCGGGAGGTCCTGGCCGCGCGGGGGCACTAGGAGCCGAGCTGGGGCCACAGGCACACAGCAGGCTGGTCAGGAGGGTTAGGAGGCAGAGGGGTCGGTTCATCAGAGTCCTATGGAGGCCAGGCCGAATTCACGGAACAGAGCCAGACGACAGCCACTGTTGGGCGGCCCGACGGCCGGGTGGCCTCGATTCGCAGTTCCTTCGGTGACCGCACTATAAGACTCTGCTGAGCGTAGGACAAATGTTACTCATGTCACCCTCACCACCGGGGGGTCGAGCGCACCTTCTCCGGCCCCAGCCCCAACCCCGTCGCCCCCACCAGCGGGCACCGGCCCAGCACCCCCCGCACCTCCTCCAGCGTCACCCGCTCAAAACGGGCCACCTGCTCCTCCGTGCTCAGGGCCTCGCCGAGCACGAGGGCGTCCATACCCAGCGAGAAGAGGCGGCCTCCCGGCGTCTCTGCCCGCAGCAGGGTGGACACCGCCAGCTTGCGGGCGGCGCGGCGTACCCGCTCGGGCGTCAGCCTGCCTTCAGCGGACCGCAGCACGTCCAGATAGGCGGCGTGCACCTCCGGGAGGCGCTCCGGATCGCAGGAAAAGCCGCCCTCGAAGGTGCCCACGTCTACGTAGTCCAGATGCGCCAGGTCCGCGCTGTCAGCCAGCCCGGTGTCCAGCAACGCCCAGTAGAGGTCGCCGTTCTCGCCGCCGATCAGTTCGGCCAGCACTGCCGCCGCCTCGCGCAGCGGGTGACGGGCGGACACACCGGGCAGGGCAAACGCCGCCTGCACCCGGCTGAGGTTGTTGTCGTGCAAGAAACGGAAGGTGCCGGGGTGACGCGGCACCGCCGGGGCAAGAGCGGGGACCGGGAGGCCGCTCGGCCAGTTCGCCAGTTCCCGTGCCGCCCAGGCCTCCACCGCGCCCAGGTCGAAGGCGCCCACCACGGTCAGGGTCACCCGGCTGGCCCCGTAGCGCTCCTGCCAGTTGCGGGCCAGCACCTCGCGCGTCAGCCCACCCACCGTCTGCGGCGTTCCCAGGATGGGGTGACCCAGCCCGTGCCCGCCCCAGTAGTCGGCCCGCAGCTCGTCGGCCACGCGCACGGCGGGCTGCTCGGCGTACATGGCGATTTCCTCCAGAATCACGCCGCGCTCAGCCTCGATGTCGGCCTGGCGCAGGGCGGGGCGCAGCAGTTCGGTCAGCGTGTCCAGCAGTTCGGGCGTCTGCTCGGGCAGGGTCGCCGCGTGGTAGACGGTCGCTTCCTCGCCAGTAAAGGCGTTGGCGTGCCCGCCGAGGTCGTCCAGGCGGGCGTTCAGCTCGGCGGCCGGGACCGACCCGGACCCCTTGAACATCAGGTGTTCGAGGAAGTGGGAGGCGCCGAGTTCTTCGGGGCGCTCCTCCCGCGCCCCGGTCGCCACGAAGTAGCCCGCCGCGACGGTCTGGGCGGCCTCGTCGGGCTCCAGCAGCAGGGTCAGACCGTTCGGGAGCCGCCGCTCGCGCAGGGTCATGCGGCCTCCCCGGTGCCCTGGCCCGCCGCCTCCGGCCCCAGGGTGACCACCGTGGCCCCGGCGAGAGGGTCGTATCCGGTGAGGAAAGCGTTCACGTCCTCCAGCGTCAGGTCCGACACCGCCGCCCGCAGCTCCGCGAGGGGGCGCACCCGGCCGAAGAGGGCGAGGTCGCGGGTCAGGCCCCCGGCCCGCGAGCGCAGGCTCTCGGCGCCGAAGACCACCCCGGCGAGCAGGCCGCGGCGGGCTCGCTCGAACTCGGCCGCCTCCAGCCCGGCACCCAGGCGGCCGAGTTCCGCGAGCAACACCTCCAGCGTCTCCGGAGCGCGGCCCGGCGTGCTGCCCGCGTAGACGCTGACAAACCCCTGCCCCCCCAGCACCACGGGCGAGGCCCCCACGCTGTAGGCCAGCCCGCGTTCCTCGCGCACGGCGTGGAAGAGGCGGCTGGCACTTCCCCCCGACAGGGCCGTCAGCGCGAGCTGCCAGCGCAGCCAGTCGGGGCTGAGGGGGGGGACGCCGGGCGCCGTCACGCTGAGGTGGGTCTGCTCGGCTTCCGGGTGCGGGACGTGGGCACGGGCACCGGGCACGAACCGCGCGGGAACGACCTGCGGCTCCCCGCCGTTCCAGCCCGCGAAGGCTCGCTCCACGAGGCCGCGCACCTCGGCTGGCTCGGCGTCGGCCACGATGCCCAGCACGCTGCCCCGCGCCGGGCACCGGGCGTGGAAGGCCCGAAGCCCCTCTACCGTCAGGCGCGAGAGGCCCTCCCGCGTGCCGCTGGCGGGGTGGACATAGCCCGCGTGGGGCGAGGCGGAGTCGGGCGGGAAGGCCACCCGCCGCGCCTCCACCGCGAGGCGGTCGGGGGGGCTTTCCTCCAGCGCCTCCAGGTCCTGCCGGGCGAGGTCGGTCAGGATGGACAGTTCCTCCGGCGGCAGATGGGGCCGCAGCACGAGGTCGGCGGCGAGGCCCAGCGCGGCGGGCAGGTCGGCGGTCAGGCCGCTGAGGCTCACGCGGGTCGCCTCCGGCCCCACGCCCCCGCCCCGCCGCACGCCGAGGTCGTCGAAGGCGTCGCCCAGGGCGCGGGCGTCCCGGCCCCCGGCCCCCTTGGAGAGCCACTCTTCGAGCACGCCTGCCGCCCCCTCCTGCCCGCGCGGGTCGTGGGCGCTCCCCACGGGGATTCGCAGGTCGAAGGCGAAGCCCGGCCCCCGGCGGCGCTCGAAGGCGACCGTCAGGCCGGAGTTCAGGGTCCAGAGGTGGGTGGGCGGGGCGGGGGACAACGTCACCGGGGGAGTGTAGCGGCTGGGCCGCAGGCGGCTGGGAGCCAGGTTGCAGTCCTTCCCTACTCCCCGGCCCGCCGCAGCGCCGCCGGAGGCTCCGCCCGCAGGGTCAGGCGCTCGCCCGTCACTGGATGGGTCAGGGTCAGGCGCTCAGCGTGCAGGAGGTAGCCGAGGTCACCGGGGAGGCCGGGGTCGTCCTCGCGGGGCAGGCCGCCGGGGGCATAGAGGGGGTCGCCCACCAGGGGGTGCCCGGCCGCCGCGAGGTGGATGCGAATCTGGTGGGGCCGCCCGGTGTGGAGGTCTACCTCGAAGAGGGTCGCCTCCGGGCGCCTCTCCAGCACCCGCGCCACGCTCAGCGACGGCTTCCCCGCCATACTCGCCGCGTACACGGTGCCCAGCCGGGGGTGCGGCACCGGGCCGATGGGCGTGGTGAGCGCCCGCTCCTCCCAGTCGGGGTGGCCGGTACCCAGCGCCCGGTAGACCTTCTCGATCTCGTCGGCCCGCCACGCCTGCGCGAGTGTCGCCGCCGCTGCCCCCGTGAGGGCGAACAGCACCAGCCCCGAGGTGCCGCGCCCCAGCCGGTGCAGGGGCCGCGCCTCCGGCCAGCGTTTCTGGACCTGGGTCAGCAGGGTACCCTTCAGAAACCCGCCGCCCGGCAGCGTGGGCAGGCCGGAGGGCTTGGCGACCGCGAGAATCGCCCTGTCCTCGTGGACGACTCCGAACTCCAGCGGCACCGCTTCCTCCTCCCAGGGGGGACGGTGCCAGTCGAGCCGCTGACCTGGGCGCAGCTCCTCGCTGCCGTGGGCCGTCGCGCCGTCCAGCCGCACCTCGCCCGCTTCCAGCCGGGAGCGCCACGCGGCCTCGTCCGAGTGCCCGTGCGCCCGCGTGAGGTAGGCCAGCACGGTCAGGCCCCGCGCCCAGGTGGGGACGCGCTCGCGGTAGACGTAGCCGGAGTTGAGCGGCATGGCTCAGGCGACGGCCGGACTCTGCGTGTAGCTCGGTGGCACGGGCCGCCCCCCGGCCAGCGCCTCCACGAAGGCGGTGAACTGCACCTCGATCTGGTCCCGCACCGCCCGCCAGCGCTCCAGTGAGCCGCCCGACGGGTCGACAAAGGGATAGTGCAGCCGGATGGTGGGGCCGGGGTAGACCGGGCAGGCCTGCGCCGCCGAGTCGCAGACGGTGATCACGTAGTCGAAGAGCTGTGGGTCCGGCAGGTCGTGCAGCGTCTTGCTGCGGTGCCCGTCCAGACTCAGGCCCCGCTCGGCCATCACGGTCCTCGCCTCGTCCTTGACGCGGGTGGCCTCGGTTCCGGCGGAGTGGACCTCCAGCGCGGCCCCCGCGCGGCGGGCCGCCTCGCGCGTCAGGGCCTCCGCCATCTGCGAGCGGGCCGAGTTGTGGGTGCAGAGAATCAGGACGCGGGTCACGCGCCCAGGATAGGCCGCGTCCCCGCCCGACCGTGGGAACCCTCGCCCTGCCCCGCCCAGCTTGCCCCCATGCTGGGAGGGTGCGCCGTGTCCTCCGCTTCCTGCTGATCCTCGCCGTGCTTGCCGGAGCCGCCTACCTGCTGTGGCCCTACTTGGAGAATGCCCGGCGCTACTCGGCTCTGCTCGCCGCCCCCACGCCTGCCGAGGGCAGCCTGCCCAACCCCCTGCCCGGCCAGCGCTTTGTGGACACCTGGGGCGCGGCCCGCTCCGAGGGGCGGCGGCACGAGGGGGTGGACATCTTCGCGCCGCGCAATACGCCGATTCTCGCCACGACGCCGGGCGTGGTCGTCAACGTGGGCGAGAACCGTCTGGGAGGACGCACGGTGATGGTCCTGGGGCCGGGCGGGCAGCGGCACTACTACGCCCACCTGGAGCGCTACCGCGAGGACCTGAAGGAAGGCGACTGGGTCGAGGCCGGAGACGTGGTGGGCTACGTTGGGGACAGCGGCAACGCGCGGGGCACGCCGCCGCACCTGCATTACGGCATCTATGAGATGGGCGGGGCGATCAATCCGTATCCACTGCTGCGGGGGGAGTAGCGGCCAGTTTCCAGCCGCCAGCGGTCACAGGTGCGGCGTGAGGTTCACGCCCGTCACCAGCGCCGTATGGCTCGTCCGCGACAGTTCCACGGTGGCGAAGGCCGTGTCCCCGAAGCGGAACCAGGCCCGGTGCGCTCCGGTCAGCTCGCGCAGCATGGCGTTCAGAAAACCGCCGTGCGACACCACCAGGGCATGCTCTCCCCCGCCCTGCCAGATCAGCTCCAGCGCGAGCAGGGCGCGGGCACGGATGGCCGCCTGCGACTCGCCGCCGTCGCGGGTCAGGGGCGAGAGGTCGTGGCGGAAGTCGGGAATGGGGTACCTCGCCCGCGCCTCCGCGTGGGGCAGCCCGGCGATGGGGCCATTGTCGTGTTCCATCAGCAGCGGCGTCGGCGTGAAGGGGAGGGCCAGCGGCCGAGTCACGATCTGCGCCGTCTCGTGCGCCCGGACCAGCGTTGAGGCGTAGGCCCGGTCGAAGCCCGGCGGGTGGGCCTGCCAGTGGGCCGCGAGTGCCCTTGCCTGGGCGCGACCTACCTCGGTGAGCGGCGAGTCATAGCGGCCCTCGTGCACGTTCTCGTCGTCGGCGCGGCTGCGGCCGTGGCGCAGCAGGGTGAGGCGGAAAGAGGTCATAACTCCACGGGTTGCAAACTCGTCGGGTAAACCAGCAGATAGGACCCTGCCGGAAACCTGAAAGAACGGACGACTTCAAGCACCGCAGTAATGACCCTTTGAGGCTCGTGCCGGGCATGCTCGTCAATCTCTATACTCAACTCGAATACACCCATCCCTACCCCGACACCAGAGACATGCCCCATCGCCCAGGCGCTGAGCGCTGACTGCAGGGCTTCTTCAATTCCGTCACAGTCTTTCAAGTTGAAGTCGTCCGTGATTGGGAATATCAACTCGATAAACTCCACTCTGGAGGCGTCCTCAGTCATTGCGTCCTCGTCCCCAGCACGACAGTCTCGCGGCGGCTCACGCTGACCTCGGTGCAGAACAGGAGCGGGTGGGCGAAGAGGGCCTCGCGCAAGGGGTCACCGCCGTGCAGCCGTTCCGGTAAGAAGGCAGGCGGGCTGAGGTCATCCACCACCAGCAGCCCGCCGGGGCGCAACGCATTCACGAGGGCATCCAGACTTTCCTGGCCTTTCGCCGGAGCGCAGTCCACGAAGATCAGGTCGAAGGGGCCGCCCGTCAGGGCTTCCCGCCAGTCGGCATAGCGGACCTCGGCGCGGGGGTCGCCTGCTAGCAGGGAGGCGACGGCTTCTGCGCATGCCGGGTCCGCGTCCACCGTCAGGAGCCGCGCCCCAATAGCCATGCCCGACAGCAGCCAGGCCGTCCCCACCCCCCAGCCGCTGCCCAGCTCCAGCACCCGCCCGCCGGGATGCGAGGCGGCCAGCGTTCTGAGCAGTCGCCCGGTTTCGAGGGAGCAGGAGTGGGAAAAACCGTGTGCCTGCGCCCCCGCCACCGCGCGCGCGACGAGCGGCGGCAGGGCCAGGGCCAGAGGCGTCTCTCCCCGAGGGGCGAGCACCTGCCGCAGTTGCACGTCGTCGGCCCAGGGCAGCGAGCGCGGGTTGACCCAGGCGACCGGGCGGCCCTCCGGACTCGGCTCCAGCGCGAGCAGCCGCAGGGGGAAGCACTCGGCCTCCACGCCCGATGTGCCCCGCAGGGTCATGGGGTCCCCGGCCACCTCGCAGCGGGCGCCCGCCTCCTCCCAGGCCTCGCGCACCGCCGCCTGCGCCGCCGTCTCGCCGGGGTGAATGCCGCCGCCGGGAAGCGTCCAGCCGCCCCATTCCAGCCCGGTCATCAGCACGCGCCCGTCCCCACGCTCGATCCACGCGCAGGCCCGGCCCACCCGCGTGGGCGAGGGGGAGAGATTAACGAAGGACTTCACGCGGGCACCTCCAGCAACAGCGGCCGGGCCTGGGCGAAGGGCGCTTGCCGGGACCGCAACGCCGCCAGCGTGCCGGAAGCGTGCAGGTGCTCCGCCGCCCGCAGATCCAGCGGGTGCGTCCGCCGGTACTCGCGCAGCAGCGAGGACTCCAGCGCCGCGTGGCCTTCCTCCAGAAAGCCGACGAGCGCCAGCCGCAGCGCCGCCGACTGCACGGCCTCCGGCGCCCGGCCCACCCGAATCCCCTTGCGGGCGACGTAGGGATCGTCCGTCAGCAGCCGGGTGCAGCCCGCCCACGGGTCGGGCGCGGCGTACTCGACCGCCCGCAGGCCGCTCATGGCGATGGCCCCCGCGCACTGCGGGCAGGGTTCCACCGTTGTGAGGACCGTCCAGCCGTACACCTCCGGGCGCGGCACCTCCCGCAAGTTCAGCAGGGCATTGATCTCGGCGTGCGCGAGGTCGTGGCCGGAGATAAAGCCCCGTTCGACGGCCCGCCCCTCGCCCAGTCGGTTGCGCCCCCGCGCGATCACCTTGCCCTGCGGGTCCACCACGACGGCCCCGATGGGGTAGGAGCCGTGGCCGTACCCCGCCCACGCCTCGGCCAAGGCGTCGTCCCAGGGGGACCGTACCCAGGAGCCCTGACTCACAGCTCCCCCCGGTACTTCTCCACCAGATCGTCCAGCGCTTCCCGCAGCAAGGACGCCTCGGTGCGGCCCAGCGCCCCCGACAGTTTGGAGAGGCGCTCAAGCTGACTCTTGGGGTAATAGTTGGACTTCAGGACCATCTTGCTCTCCACATAGATGCAGGCCCGGCCCCGCCCCTCGCGTTTGGCCCGCAGCAGCGCCTCGTCGGCGGCGCGTTGCAGGTCGGCAAAGGTGTGGGCATGGGCAGGCCGCGCCGCCAGCCCCACGCTCAGGCCCAGCGTGCGCGGCCAGTGGGGGTCGCGGTGGATGTGGAAGTGCCGGATCACCTCGTCGAGGAGGATCAGGGCCGTTTCCGCCGCCGTCTCGGGGAGGAGGGCCGCGTACTCGTCACCCCCCAGCCGCCCGATCACGCTGCCGGTGGGCAGGCTGCCCGAGAGCAGCCGCTCGACGCCGCGCAGTACCCGGTCTCCCTCGGTATGCCCCAGCGCGTCGTTGAGCGTCTTGAAGTGGTCGAGGTCGAGCAGGGCCAGGGTCACGGGGGCGCCGCGCAGCTCCTCGAACGCGGCCTCGAACGCGGAGCGGGTCAGGATGTCGGGTCTGGGCATGAAGAACCTCCTGGGTGGGATGTCCCACCGTACATCATGCGGTCTTACATATATATGTCTGATCTTTTATGTGGGGGCGATGGACAGGAATCTACCGTCTCAGCCGACCTTGAGCGCCTCAGACTCAGATTGTTGCCTCTGTGGAGTTGACATTCTTGAGTCCATGCGACTAGGATTCCGTCTGGAACGGCGAAAACCGCTCAGCCTGGGCGGAGGTAGCCCCAACGCATCTCATCCACAGGAGGTTCATCCATGCTGAAACCGTTAGGTGACCGTGTACTGGTCGAAATCGTCGAGGAAGCCGAACAGAAGACCGCCGGGGGCCTGTACGTGCCCGACACCGCCAAGGAAAAGAGCCAGCGCGGCAAGGTCATCGCCGTGGGCAACGGCAAGATGCTGGACAACGGCACCCGCGTGGCGCTGGACGTCAAGGAAGGCGACACCGTGTACTTCGCCAAGTACGGCGGCACCGAAGTGACGCTGGAAGGCAAGAACTACTCCATCCTCAGCGAACGCGACATCCTCGCCATCGTTGAATAATCCCGCCCCTGGCGACCCCAACCCCCATTCCATCCCAGGAGGAACTCCCATGCCCAAACAGCTTGTGTTTGACGAATCCGCCCGTCGTAGCCTTGAGCGCGGCGTCAACGCCGTCGCCAACGCCGTCAAGGTGACCCTGGGGCCGCGCGGCCGCAACGTGGTCATCGAGAAGAAGTTCGGCTCCCCCACGATCACCAAGGACGGCGTGACCGTCGCCAAGGAGATCGAGCTGGAGGACAAGCTCGAGAACATCGGCGCCCAGCTCCTCAAGGAAGTCGCCTCCAAGACGAACGACATCACGGGTGACGGCACCACCACCGCCACCGTGCTGGGTCAGGCCGTCGTGAAGGAAGGCCTGCGCAACGTGGCCGCCGGGGCCAACCCCCTCGCCCTGAAGCGCGGCATCGACAAGGCTGTGGCCGTCGCCATTGAGGAGATCAAGAAGCTCGCCGTGCCCGTCGAGGACAGCGACGCGATCAAGAAGGTCGCCGGAATCAGTGCCAACGACGAGGCCGTCGGCCAGGAAATCGCCAACGCGATGGACAAAGTCGGCAAGGAAGGCGTCATCACCATTGAGGAGTCCAAGGGCTTCGACACCGAAGTGGACGTCGTGGAAGGGATGCAGTTCGACAAGGGCTACATCAGCCCCTACTTCATCACCAGCCCCGACACGATGGAAGCCGTCCTCGAAGACGCCTACATCCTGATCAACGAGAAGAAGGTCAGTGCCCTCAAGGACCTGCTCCCCGTGCTGGAAAAGGTCGCGCAGACAGGCCGCCCCCTGCTGATCATCGCCGAGGACGTGGAAGGTGAAGCGCTCGCCACGCTGGTCGTGAACAAGCTGCGCGGCACCCTGAACATCGCTGCGGTCAAGGCCCCCGGCTTCGGTGACCGCCGCAAGGAAATGCTGCGCGACATCGCTGCCGTGACCGGTGGGCAGGTCGTCTCCGAGGACCTCGGCCACAAGCTGGAGAACGTCGGCATGGACATGCTGGGTCGCGCCGCCCGCATCCGCATCACCAAGGACGAGACCACCATCGTGGACGGCCGGGGCAACCAGGCCGAGATCGACGCCCGCGTGAACGCGATCAAGGCTGAACTCGACTCCACCGACTCCGACTACGCCCGCGAGAAGCTCCAGGAGCGCCTCGCCAAGCTGGCGGGCGGCGTGGCCGTGATTCGCGTCGGCGCCGCGACCGAGACCGAACTCAAGGAGAAGAAGCACCGCTACGAGGACGCCCTCTCCACCGCCCGCTCGGCGGTCGAGGAAGGCATCGTCGCGGGCGGCGGCACCACGCTGCTGCGCGTCATCCCCGCTGTCCGTGCGGCCGCTGAAGGCCTGACGGGTGACGAGGCGACCGGTGCCCGCATCCTGATCCGCGCTCTGGAAGAGCCCGCCCGCCAGATCGCCGTGAACGCGGGCGAGGAAGGCAGCGTTATCGTGAACGCCGTCATCAACTCCGACAAGGTCCGCTACGGCTTCAACGCCGCGACCGGCGAGTACGTCGAGGACATGGTCGCCGCTGGCATCGTCGACCCCGCCAAGGTGACCCGCACGGCCCTCCAGAACGCCGCCAGCATCGGTGCGCTGATCCTGACCACCGAGGCCATCGTCTCCGACAAGCCCGAGAAGGAAAAGGCGGCCCCCGCGGGCGGCATGGGCGGCGGCGACATGGGCGGGATGGACTTCTAACCAAGAGCGGGTAAGCCTGCGTTGGCGGGGCAAGAAAGGTGAGGGGCCGCCCCCAAACCTAAGGCCACCAAAACGCAGAGCAGGAAGGAGCCGGGGCGTTGCGCCCCGGCTCCTTCCTTTTGATGGATGTAGCGGGCAGAAGGAGGCCCTAGCTTGGCCCCCATGCCGCCCACCCTCCTCGTCATCTCGGGACTTCCCGCCTCCGGCAAAACCCACCTCGGCTCGCGGCTGGCGCGGGAGCTGGGGTGGCCCTTCGTGAGCAAGGACGACTACAAGGCGATTCTGCACGGGCACCTGCCGGACCTGACCCGCGCTCAGGCCGGACCACTGAGCTTTGAGCTGATGTACCACGTCGCCGGGGTGGTGCTGGCGGCGGGGGGCGACGTGGTTCTGGAGACGCATTTCTACCGGGGCGTCAGCGAGCCGAAGATAGAAGGGCTGGCGCGGGCGCACGGCGCCAGGCTCGTCCAACTCTTCTGCGAGGCTCCGCTGGATGAGCTGCGGCAGCGACATGCGGCGCGGGTGGCCTCGGGTGCCCGGCCCTACATCGACCTGCCCTTCGACCACGCCGAGTTGCCGGAGAGGGCGTGCTGGACACCGCTGAACCTGAACGGGCCGCTCCGCCGGGTGGAGACCACCCAGCCCCAAGACATAGCCGACCTCACCCGCTGGGTGCGGGATCAGGGCTGAGGGGAAGGTCCCACCCCGGAACCCTCCCCCTTAGGCTGACCGCTGGCGACTTGGCCTTACGCGCCGTACTTGTTCAGCTTCAGCGCGTTCGCCATGAGCAGCGGCATCACGTCGGTGCCCCGGCGCAGGCCCAGGCTGCCCTTCCCCGCCTCCTCCTCGGTGTAACGGGCGGCCAGGTCCTTGCGGCCATAGCGGCTATTAATCAGCAGCGGCACGGGGTGCCAGGAGTGGCTGGCGAGCTTGCTGGGGGTGGAGTGGTCGCCCACGATGCACAGCACGTCGGGCTGCAACTCGCGCAGGCGGGGCAGCAGGACGTCGAACAGCTCGATCTTCTTCACCTTGGCGTGGAAGTCGCCGTCCTCGCCGGTCGAGTCGGTCTTCTTGACATGGAAATAGAAGAAGTCGTACTCGGCCCAGTGCGCGGCCAGCGCAGCCACCTTGCCGTCGAGCGCGTCTTCCTCGCCCTCCACCTCCAGCACGTCCATCCCGACGAGGCTGGCGAGGCCCTTGTACATCGGATAGGACGCGATGCAGGCGGCCCGCAGCCCGTAGGTGTCCGCGAAGGACGGGAAGTGCGGCACGTCGCTGTACCCCCGGAACAGCACCCCGTTGACCTGCGGTTCGTCCGCGAGGGCCGCCTCGGCGCGGGCGACGAACTCGTTGACGAGGAAGGCGGTGCGCTCGCTGGTGGGGTCGCTGCCCACCGCCGTCTGGGGCGGCACGCCGGTTACCTGCGGGTCCACGTCGCTGATGTTGGCGCCCAGGCCCTGCCCGGCCTCGTCCACCCCCTGCGAGCGGAAGACCACCACGAAGCGGTGCTCGGACTCGGTGTAGATCTCGACCGGGGTGCCGTCGATCTCGGGAATGGCCGCCCGCAGCCTTGCCACGATCTCGGCATTTTTCTCGTCGCTGGGACGCCCGGCGCGGCGGTCGGCGATCACCCGGCCCACCCCCAGCGAGGCGAAGTTGCCGCGCACGGCCACGTCCCCGGCCCGCAGGCGCACGCCGATGCCCACCGCCGAGAGTGCTCCCCGGCCCACCACGTAGCGCAGCGGATCGTACCCGAAGAGGCTGAGGTGCCCCGGCCCGCTGCCTGGCGTGATTCCGGCGCCCACGAGTTCGACCTGCCCGAGTTGCGACTCCAGCGCCAGCGCGTCGAGGTTGGGCGTCGTGGCCGCCGCGAGTTCGGTGTCCCCGTTCACCGTGAGGGGCAGGCCGCCCACGCCGTCGAGCACGACCATCAGGATCTTGCTGTCGGTCTTCTTGGCGAGGTGGCGAATGGTGTCCATCAGGTCGCTCATGGGGCCTACTCTAGACCGCCCGGCACAGGAAGGGGGGCCACCCCCACGTGGAAGGTGGCCCCCGGAACCGGGGGGGAGGGGGGCTCAGCGCCCGTCCACCCGGCCGTCGGCGGCGTCGGCGACGGTGGCGTCCATCTCGCCCACGATGGCTTCCGCCTTGCGCTCGGCGGCGGGCTCACTCATGGCGGGCTTGCGGGTGGCGATAAAGGTGCCAATCACGGCGATGGCGACCATCACGGTCCAGAAGAGGGGCTGCGGCATGTGGAAGGTGGGCACCGCCGGGAAGACCTCGTGGGCGGCTTCCAGTGTCTCCACGCCGAGCTTCACCGCGATCCAGCCCACCAGCGCGTAGGCCACGTTGTCGAGCGCCGGGTAGCGGTTGAGCAGCTTCAGGAAGAGGGTGGCCGCGATTCGCATCAGGATCAGCCCCATCACGCCGCCGATCACCACGATGGTCAGGCCCTGCTCGCGCGGCATGTCGCGCGGGATGAGCGCCACGCCCGCCAGGATGGAATCCACCGAGAAGGCGAGGTCCGTGAGGTTGAGCAGCACCACGGTGGCCCAGAAACCCCGGCCCCGCGCACTCGCGGCGGCCTCGTCCTCGCTGTGCCCCCGCTTGGTGAAGTGGCTGATGGCGAGGTAGGCGAGGTACAGGGCACCGAAGGCCCGCAGCCACCAGTATTCCAGCACGTAGGAAGCCAGCAGCACGCCTAGAATCCGCAGCACGACCGCACCGCCGATGCCGTAGGCCAGCGCCTTGCGGGCAAGGTCACCCTTGAGGTGCCGCACCATGACGGCCAAGACGAGGGCGTTGTCCGCCGAGAGCAGACCTTCCAGCAGCAGCAGGGTGCCGAGAATCGCCCACGTCTCGGCATTGAAAGGAGGCAGTTCGAGATTGAACATAATCGGGTCAGTCTAACGGCCCGGCTGGTAAGGGTGGGCGGCGGCGTTCAGACGATCTGCCCCTCTTCGTCCAGTGCCGGGTAGGACTCGCCGCGCTCGCGGTAACCGGGGGCGAGGTCCGGGTAGCCCCACTCGAAGGCGAGACGGGTGAGGTCCTCCGGAAGAAGCTGCGGCGCGTCGTACATCCCGGCGGCGAGGCGCTGGCGCTGCGCCTCGAAGAGGATGGTCGCGGCGGCCACCGACACGTTCAGGCTCTGGACCATCCCGAACATCGGCACGACGATGTTGGCGTCGGCGGCCTCGGCGGCCTCGTCGGACACACCCCACTTCTCGGCGCCCAGCAGCACGCAGGTGGGGCGGGTGTAGTCGGGCTCGCGGTAATCCACGCTGCGCTGCGAGAGGTGGGTGGCGAGCACCTGAAAGCCCCGGCCCTGGAGGTCGCGCACGGCGCTGATGGCGTCCGCGTGCGCCTGCACGGGCACCCATTTGTGGGCGCTGCCGGAGGTGGCCGCGTAGGTGTGGCCCTCGAAGGCGGCGAGGTGACCGCCCTGGGGCGGAACCGCGTGGGCTTGCAGCACGCCGACCGCGTCGCAGGTCCGCACGATGGCCGAGAGGTTGTGCGGCTTGTTGACCTCGTCCATCAGGACGGTCAGCGTGGGCTGGCGCCGCCGCAGGACCCGCAGAATCTTCTGGTAGCGTTCGGGCGTCATCGGGCCAGAGGCTAGCGCACGGCGCTCAAGCCGCGCTCAACCCTCCCCGGCCCGGCACTCAGGCCCCGTCAGCTTGCGGGTGATAGCACTGGGGGTATGAAGTTCGCCCCCTCCCTGGCCGCCCTGCTGGCCTCTGCCGCCCTCGCCGCCCCGACCGCACGGGACGTGAACCGGGCTGCGACCCGCGCCGCCGGGGCACTCGACGGTGTGCTGCGGACCTGCCCCACGAGCTTCGCGCGGGTGGGCACGCCGAGCAAGCAGTGCGTGGGCGCGAGTGGCAGCGTGGAGAGCCTGCGCGGCAAACTCAGCGCGGCGCTGGGAGACGACCTCTACGGCGTGTGGCGCAGCCGCGACGGCCAGCGCAGCGTGTACAACTGGGTCCGCACGACCGGGGGCTACGTGTATCTGCGCGTGCAGCCTGACCCCGAAGGCCGCGCCGGATCGCTGCTCTACTTCGACCTGCCCCCCGAGAGCGAGGGCGGCGCGGCGGCGACCCAGGCCGCGCCCCGCGTAACGGTGAAGCCCACGCCCGCCCCGGCGGCAACCACCCCGGCGCCCCGGCCGAGCCCCACACCTCCAGCGGCTCAGACTCCCCGCCCGGCTCCGGCGGCCACGGCCACGCCTGCCCGCTCGCTCGCCCCGGTTCCCTTTACGCGCCCCCTGCGGCTGCAAGCCCAGCGCATGAACGGTGCCGATGTCCGCGCGGCGCAGGACCGCCTGATCGCCCTGACCCGGCCCAGCGGCGGCGGGCGCGGCGACGGCTGGTACGGCCCGGTCACGGCGGCGACGGTGCGGGCCTTCCAAGCGGCCAACGGCCTGCCGGTGACGGGAACCCTGGACCGCGCGACGTGGACCCGGCTGTTCAGCGAGCAGGCCCGGCCCTTCCCGGCGAGCAGCATCGACCTGCCTTGAACCCACGCGCTGCCCAGGAAAAGCTCCCGCATGGTGTCGGGAGCGGTAGACCCGACTTCACCCGGCCGGGTTGAGTTGTGGAACACCCTCAGTGTGGGGGACCTGCATGCGAATCCGATTTGGGCGGAGTCTGCGGGTCTTCATAGAAGGCAAGGCCGCCCTGGCCTTGGGGCTAGGGGCGGCTCAGGTGGTGCACTCGACTGGATTCGAACCAGTGGCCTGCCCCTTAGGAGGGGGCCGCTCTATCCAACTGAGCTACGAGTGCGTAGCGGCAGGAGTATAGCAGTAGCCCCGGTTCCGGTTACTGGCTGGTGATCGGCGTGGGGACGTGCAGCTCGTAGCGCCCCAGCCCCTGGCTCTGGAGGCTGCGCCGGTAGGTGCTCTGGCCGCTGGGCAGGTACACGTAGTGTTCGGCGCGGCTCCAGCCTGCGGCGAACTGCCACTGCTGCCACATGTCGGGGATGGCCGTCTTGAAGGTCGCCGTGACGGCCTGTTCCGCGTAGACGGCGCGGTCGTGGGTCATCAGGTTCAGGCTTTCGTCCGCCGCCCGTTGGCCGTTGCCGTCGCGGTCTTGCCACATCACCCAGTGCAGCAGCAGCACGGGGGTCCCGGGGGCGCTCACCTGAAGGTCGTTGGCGCCTTCCGGGAGCCAGTCCTCAATGGGCCGGGCCTGCCTGGCCTGGTCCCGCCAGAGGGCCGGGTTGACCTCGGTCCGGGTGGCTCCGGCGGTCACGGCCTGCTGGTAGACGCTCTCGCCCGCCTCGGTCAGCAGGCTGAGATACACGGTGGTCCCGGCGGGAGCGGCGGGGTGGCGCACCTCCACGCCGGTCGGCAGTTCCGGGCGGCCCCCGGTGGGCGAGGTCGGCCCCACGCCCGTGCCGCAAGCGGTCAGGGGCAGCAGGGACAGCAGCAGCAGGCGCTTCATTTCTGGCCTCCGCCCAGGGGCAGGCCCTGGCTGGTGAAGTAGTCGGTGCGCTCGTGCAGGCGGATATTCAGCCGCTCGTCGGCGGGCGGCAGGCTGTTCATGCTCACCAGGTACCGGTCCGGCGTGGCGGTGGGGTGCAGCACCTGATGGCGAACCAGCGACCAGCCCCCATTGCGGCTCCCCGTCTCGGTGCTGCGCCCGTCGGGGCTGACGAAGCGGTAGGTGAAGGCCTCGGTCGCGTAGCTGTAGAGGTCGTGCGTCTCGTACAGCACCTCGCCCGACTCCGGCGCCCCGTTGCGGTTGGTGTCGCGGAACAGCATGAAGTAGAGGTTGCAGGTCCTGACCGTGTTCGGCGTGACCGTGACCTCCCGCATCCCGGCCGTCTCGCCGCCCAGGAAGGAGGTGGTGCAGGCAGCGTTCTTGGCCCACATGTCGAGGCGATACCCGTCCAGGAGCAGGTTGGCCGAGGCCACGGCTGGGCCGGAGAGCGGCGTGAAGTTCACCACCTGGGACTGGTAGCCCCCGGTCTTCTCGTCGTTCACGAAGGCGACGGCGGCGAGCTTCACGTCCGTGGTGTCCTGAACCGTGGGGAACGTGAAGGAGAGTTGCGAGGGCGGCAGATAGGGCGGCGGCGTCGGGCCAGGACGGGGGCAGGCCGTCAGCAGCGACAGGCAGAGGGCACTGACCCCCAGCAGCCGCACCGAAAAAGAGCCGGGAAGGGTAATCACCCCCCGACTCTATACCGTGACTTTGACACGTTTCGGCAGATTTGCCGGAAGCCCGCCTCAGCGGTTCATGATGTGAATCGCCTGCTTGTGGACGGCTTCGGCGGCTTCCAGCACCGTCTCGCCCAGGGTGGGGTGGGCGTGGATGGTCAGGGCGATGTCGGTGGCGGTTGCCGCCATCTCCAGCGCGAGGCTGGCCTCGCCCAGCATGTCCGAGGCGTGCGGCCCCACGATATGAACGCCGAGCAGCAGGTCGGTATCCTTTTCCACCACCATCTTCACGAAGCCGTCGGTCTGCTGCAGGGTCATCGCGCGGCCCGACGCCGAGAGGGGGAACACGCCGGTCTTGACCTGATAACCCTTTTCCTTGGCCTCGATCTCGGTCAGGCCCACCCAGGCGAGTTCGGGCGAGGTGTAGACGACGCCGGGAATGGCGACGGCGTCCTGCGCGGCGGGCTTTCCGGCGATGACCTCGGCGGCGACCAGCCCTTCCTTCATCGCCTTGTGCGCCAGCATGGGATTGCTCGCCACGTCACCGATGGAGTAGATGTGAGGCACGTTGGTGCGCTGCTGCTGGTCGGCGGGGATAAAGCCCCGGTCGGTGACATGCACGCCCGCCGCCTGCGCGTTCAGCCCGTCGGTGCGGGGACGGCGGCCCACCGCCACGAGCACCCGGTCAAAGACCTCCACCCGCTTCTCGCCGGTCTTCACGTTCTCGATCTCGACGTGGATGCCGTCGTCCTTCTGAACGGCGGAGTTGGCCTTCGTCTCGGTCTCGAACTCGATGCCTTGCTTCTTCATCGCCTTGCCGAACTCGCGCACGGCGTCGGCGTCCGCACCGGGAATGATGTTCGGCAGAAACTCGATGATGCGGACCTTGGAGCCGAGGTTGTTGTACACGTGCGCGAACTCGAAGCTGATCACGCCGCCGCCCACGCACAGCATCCGCGCGGGGATGGGGTCGGGCACCACGAGCGCCCCGGTCGAGTCCACGATGCGCCCCTGGTCGACCTCGATGCCGGGCAGGCGGGCAGGTTCCGACCCGGTGGCGATGATGATGTTCGCCGCCGTGTAGGTCTGGTCGCCCACCCGGACGGTGTGCTCGTCCACGAAGGAGGCCTGACCCTTCAGGTGCGTCACCTTGTTCGCCTTGAAGAGGCTGCTCACGCCGCCCGTCAGCTTCTTGACGATGCCGTCCTTCCAGCCGTTGAGCTGGGCGATATTCAGCGTCTGCTCGCCGAACGAGAGGCCGAACTCGGAAGCGTGGCGGGCCGCCGCCATCTGCTCGCCCGCGTGCAGCAGGGCCTTGGTGGGAATGCAGCCCACGTTGAGGCACACGCCGCCCACCGAGTCGCGCTCGGCGCAGGCCACCTTGAGGCCGAGTTGCGCCGCGCGGATCGCGGCGTGGTAGCCGCCCGGCCCGGCCCCGATCACGAGCACGTCAAAGTCCATCTGCTTGGTCATGAGGGGCAGTCTACCGTCCCCCCGGGGGCCGTCCGTGTCCCGTGCCGGAAGTCGGAGTCAGGGCGGCCATCAACGCGGCTGGTGAGTCCGGGCAGACGGGACGCTACGCCTCCAAGAAGTCCGTGACCACCCGGTTGAGCACCCACCAGCCCTGCGGCGTGGCCCGCAACCGTTCCCCCTCCAGCACGAGCAGGCCGCGCTCCACGTTGGCGGCGATGGGCACGGCATAGCGGGTCCGCACGTCCACCCCGCTGCGCCGCGACAGGTCGGCCAGGTCGAGTCCTGCCCGCAGCCGCAGCCCCATGAAGAGAGCGTCGGTGACGTAGTCCTCGGGCAAAATGGCCTCGGCCTCCCCCCCCTCCCCCGTAAGCCAGTCGTGGAGATGGGGGTTGGTGCGGCGCAGGGTGAGGGCCTCGCCCCCCGGACCCGCCGGATAGTGCCCCGCCGCCCCCGGCCCCAGCCCCAGGTAGGTGCGCCCCTCCCAGTAGGCGAGATTGTGGCGCGACTCCTGGCCGGGGCGGGCGTAGTTGCTGATCTCGTAGCGGGAGAAGCCGAGGTCGGTCAGGCGGGCCTCCGTCTCCTCGAAGCCCCGGCGCTCGTCGTCCTCCCCCACCGTCACGCCCCGGCGGGCGAACTCGGTGCCCGGCTCGATGGTGAGGGTATAGGCGCTGACATGCCCCACGCCCAGCTCGACGAGGCCGCGAATATCAGCCTCCAGCGGCTGTCCGGGCACCGCCGTGATCAGGTCGCCGCTCACGCGGAAGCCCGCCCCTACCAGCTCGCGCACGGCCTCCCGCGCCTGCCGGGCGTCGTGCTGGCGGCCCAGAAAGCGCAGGGTGGCGTCGTCCAGGCTCTGCACGCCCACCGAGGCGCGGTCGAATCCGAGGTCACGCCACAGGGCCACCCGCGCCGGACTGACCGTGCCCGGATTGATCTCCAGGGTGTTCTCGGCGCGGCCCCAGCCCAGGTGACGCCGGACGCTCCCCACCAGCGCCGTGATCTCCGCGTCGCGCAGGAAGCTGGGGGTGCCACCGCCGATATAGACGGTATCGAGGTCCACCGGGTACTCGTCCGCCAGCCGAGCCGCTTCCTCCTCCACCCGCTCCAGATACCGCTCGACCAGCCCGGCCCGCCGCGTCAGGACGTGGAAGTCGCAGTAGGGGCAGATGGTGGGGCAGAAGGGGACATGGACATACAGGTGGCGAACGGTGGGGTCGAGGGCGGGCACGGGGGCAGGGTACGCGGTGCGCGGGAGGCGGATTGGGGGCCTACCGCCCGTGCGGGGTGGCGTCCATCCAGGCTTCCAGGGCGGTGCGGACGCCCTCCGGGGAGACCACCACGACCGGCACGCCCAGCGACGCGGCGGCGCTCGTGGCGGGGCACTCGCCCTCCGCGCCGCCGAGGTCCAGGGCCGCCGTCCAGGCCGGGAAGGTGCCGCCCTCGCGGTAGACGACGCCGCCCCCGTCCTCCACCTCCTGCTCCGGCACCTTGACCTCCGGCCCGGCGGTCAGCGTCCGCCCTCCGACGATGAGCACGCCGCGCACGGGGCCTTCGTGCAGGGCGGCGAGCAGGGGCGTCAGGCCCTCGTGGACGAGCAGGCGGACCTCGCCCTTGCCGTCGAGGGCTTGCAGCGCGGCGGACAGTTCGCTCGCCCGCTCGGGGGGCGCGGCGACGAGCCAGCGGTGGCCCCCCGCCCGGCCCTCGAACAGGGCGCAGGCCGAGCCGTAGAGGTCCGTCCAGGTGCGGGTGTGGTTCATGGAGTCAGCATACCTAGTACAGCGTTTTTGAATTTGTCATAGTGAGGTATGAGCCGTCCTCTTCGCTATCCAGTGACTTTGAGTGCTGAGCAAGAACAGACTCTGCACGGCATGACCATGAAGGGCAGTGGCAAGGCGCGGGTCATGACCCGCGCCCGGATTCTGCTGCTGGCCCATCGACAGGTCACGGACTCGGCCATCAAGGACGCCCTCGGTATCAGCGTCCAGATGGTGCAAGCGACCCGAAAACGCTTTGCCCTGGGGGGACTGGACGCGGCGCTGTTCGATGCGCCGCATACGGGGCGACCCGCGAAGTTCGACGGCAAAGACCGGGCGGCCATCACCGCGCTGGCGTGCAGTGAGGCGCCCGAAGGTCACGCACAATGGAGTATTCGCTTGCTGGCAGAGAAGGCTGTAGAGCTGAACTTGGTCGACCACATCGCTCCGTCGACGGTGTTCTACATTCTGAAAAAAACGCGGTCCAGCCGCACCGCAAAAGGCAGTGGTGCATCGCGCACCTGACGGCGAATTTCCTCTGCGAGATGGAACGCGTTCTGGACGTGTACTCTCGGCCCTACGACGACCGTTTTCCCGTGTTGTGCTTCGATGAGCAACCCTGCTTCCTGATCGGTGACGTCATGGCCCCGGTTCCATCGGAACCGGGGCGAGTCGCCAAACAAGACTACGAATACCAGCGCTTTGGGAGCGCGGCTGTGTTGCTGGCCGTCGAGCCGAAAACAGGCCGACGGTTTGTCCAGGTCTGTGCCCGACGGACCGCCGAGGAGTACACCGCCTTCATGCAGAACCTGGAACGGGCCTATCCAGCAGCCGTCCAGATCACCCTGGTTCAGGACCACCTCAATACGCATCACGGCGGCAGTTTCTACAAGTTCATGTCGCCACAGGCGGCCCACCGGTTGGTGGGCCGCTTCGAGTGGGTCTACACGCCCAAACATGCCTCGTGGCTGAACATGGCAGAACTGGAATTCAGTGCCCTTCAGCGGCAGTGCTTGAACCGGCGTATTCCAGTGCTGGAACGGCTTCGGTCGGAAGTCGAGGCTTGGGTGGCAGCGCGTTCACGCGCGGGCGTCACCCTCAACTGGCAGTTCTCCACCCAGGTCGCCCGCCGGACGCTAGGACGGCACTACGAAGCCATTCGTATTAAATGAACGCTGTACTAGCCGCCCTCCCGCTCCAGCCGCCCCAGCAGGTCACGCGCCCGGCGCTCGCACCAGCCGGGGCCGAAGTGCCCGCCCGTCACGTCACGCAGGTAGTCCAGCAGCAGACGGCGGTCGAGGTGCAGGGCGGTCAGCTCGTCCTCCAGCCCGGCGAGGCGGCTGCGGGCGGCCTCCAGTTCGGCCTCTCGCGCCGCCACCTGCCCCCGCAACTCACCGATCTCGGCCCGGAACTCGCCGCGCAGCCCCGCCGCCTGGCTCCACGCCGTTTCCCGGCCCCGCAGCAGCAGCGTCAGCCCACTGATCAGCAGGCCGCCCACCCCGGTGACGGCGGCGAGCAGTTCGGTGGGGGTGAGTGGGTGCATGGAAAGACCTCCGGGAGATTGCGATGGGTCGCAACCCAGTGTTCTGCTGGAAGCGAATTCTGGCTCAGGGTTCGGTGCTGGACATTGTGGCGCCCAGGCCCTTGGACGTCAAGCGACGGATCGCAAGTTGGGTTGCGACTCGTCTCAGGAAGCGATACGCTATGGAACACCGACCATGACCCAGCCTGCTCCTGCCCTCTCCCCCGCCGAGGCGGGCGAGGTCCTGCGCCGCAAGCTGCGGGAGCGGGGGCTGACGCAGGCACAGTTGGCGGCGCGGGCGGGAATTCCCGACCCCGCTTACCTCAGCCACCTTCTGGGGGGGCGGGTCAACGTGGCCGAGTCCAAGTACCTGCGGGCCATCGCGGCGGTGCTGGGGCTGACGGCCGAGGAGCTGCGGCGGCTGAACCCGGCGCTGGTCGTGGAGGTCGCGGCCCCGGCCCTCCCCGCCCCGGACATCCCGGAAGGGCTGCGCGAGGCGGGCGAGCGGTACGCGGCGGTCGATCCCCTGATCGCGCACCCGAAGGTGCAGGCGGCGCTGGCGCAGGCGGGCAACTTCTACGGGCGCGGACCGCAGACCCCGCAGGAGTGGTTCCGGTATTTCGCCAGCGTGCGCGAGTGGATCGAGGTGGACCCGTGATACGAAATTGTGGTGAGTCGCAGACGCACCCGAGCGAAGCGAGCGGCAACAACTGCCGGCTGGCGGCGATGAAAGACCCTCCGGCGCTTTCCCGGAGGGTCTGGAAGCAGAGCAAGTCGGTATGAGCGAGCTGGGGGCGGCCTTTCTGGAGTTCGTGGACCGGGTCCACGCCGCGCACGGCCACGAGACCGACTTCTGGCGGCTGGCGGCCAGCCTGGAGATCCCGGTCGCGCCGGGACCCTACAACAGCACGGTGTCGCTGCCGCGCACGGTGATCACGCTGGAGGAGAGCGTGTACCGCAGCGAGCGGACCTTCGTGAAGATGCACGAGGTCAGCCACGCCCTGCTGCGCGACAGCGGCATCGAGGCCCAGTTGCGCTGGCAGACCGACTCGCCCGAGGAATTCCGCGCCCAGGTCGAGGCCTACTGCAACTACGGGGCCGCGCAACTCCAGATGCCGGGGCCGCTGCTGGAGCAGGCCCTGCGGCGCTACGGGGTGAGTCCGGGGGCCGTGCTGCATCTGGCCGAGGTCAGCCGCACCAGCCTGCCGGTGGCGATGCGCCGCCTGGTGTACGGGCGCCTGGAACCCGACGCGCACCGCGCCGCGTTTCTCACCCAGCGCAGCTACGTGCGCGACGTGGCGAGTGCGAACATCGCCCTCGACTTCGGGGTGGGCGCCCGCGTTCCCGAGATCGCGCTGCGGCAACCTGACGCCCGGCTGCGGCGGGTACCGCGCGAGTACGGGGCGGGGCTGGTGCTGGGGACGGTGGCGTGGTGAGGGCGGGGCTGAGGCTCCCTCTCACGGAGGGGGGACGGGCAGGGGAAAGTTGCGGGCCGCGTCGTCAAGCACCAGCACCCAGTCGTGGCCGCGGCCCCGCGAGGGTGCCTCGAAGGTGAGGTTGCCCGAGCGCGTGACCGTGCGAATGGGCTGGGTCTGCCCGGTGCGCGGGTTGTACCACGACGCCACGGTGCGGCCACCGGGCAGCCGCTCGCCCCGAACCCGGATGTCCCGACCGGCCGCCGTGTAGACCAGGGCGTACCCCGACCCCCGCAGGGCCTGAATCCGCTGCGGGCCGTCGTAGGCCTGAATGACCAGATCATCGTCGGGCACCCGGCCCAGGGGCGGCCTCGCTTCCATCAGGGTCCGCAGGTGGCGCATCTGCCGGGCGCCGGGCGCGTCCAGGGCCGCCTGCCAGGACTCGCGCGGCCCATTGACTCCGGCGCGGCCTTCATCCCACATCTGCCAGACCGAATGGTGCCCGTACGCGTGCCCGAAAGCCCCGGCAAAGACGCTCCAGTACGCCGCGTGGCGCACATCGGTGGCGTCCGAATAGCCCTGCCCGGCCGCGTCGAAGCACACCGGATGGTTCTCGTAGATGGGTTCGGCGTTCAACACCGGCTTGGCGGGTTTCAGGGCGCGGGTCTGCCCGATCATGGCCCAGGGGCGCCGCTCGCGGCAGTGGCCGCTCTGCCAGGTGTGGAAGTCCAGCCAGGGTTCCTCGTGGAACCACTCGGCCGACGTGCGGGCCGCGTCGGGGTGGTAGCTGATCAGCGCGGCCCCGGGGCTACCCATCCCGGCCTCCAGCCCCGCCGCCATCGCCCGCCAGATCGCCCGCCGCGCCCCGGTGTCGGCCGGGCGGTCGCCGCCCAGCAGCCAGATCACCTGCCTGTCCCGGTAGCGCCGGCCCAGAAACTCGCCGTAGGCGCGGGCCGAGGCGGGCGTGAACAGCGGCTCGTCGTTCACCCAGCGGCCCCAGGTCGGCAGCAGGGTCACGGTGAGGCCCCGCGCCGCCGCCTGCTCGAAGACGTAATCCAGATGGTCCCAGTAGTCGTACTCGGCGGCGTTCCCCGGACTCGCGCCGGGGGTGGTCGCGGGGCGGGCGGGGTCCCGGCCTTGCAGCGGGAGGTCACCGTGGGCATTGGGCACCGAGACGCCCTCCAACTCGGCCAGGGCGACGACTTGCACGGCCGTGAAGCCCTGCGCCCGGCGGGTGTCGAGGTAGTGGAGCACCTCGGCGCGGCCCAGGCGGTGGGCGAGTTCCCAGGCGGTGTCCGCGAGGTACGTGAAGGGCGAGCCGTCAGCCTGCACGAGAAAGCGGCCATCCGGCGAGACGGCCAGCCGGGGGGGTCGCGCCGGGGCAGGCACCGCCGCCAGCTTCCAGCGCTGGGCACAGCCCTCCTGCGGCTGGCCCACCTGGACGGGGGTGCCCGCCGCACCCTGCACGCCCAGCGCGAGGCCGCCGCAAGCGTTGGTCAGCCGGTAGGTCCCATCGCCGGGGGAGGCCGATTCCGCCCCCCTGGGACCCAGGCCACTCAGCGCGAGCAGGCCCAGCAGCAGGCCCCCCACGCACCCGGCGACCCGGCACACGCCCTTCACCACCACGGGAGCAGGACGACGGGGCATGGGCACCTCGTGGGGGGCCATCAGCCTCGGCCCAGCAGCCGGACACGGAACCCGTTTGCCCGGCCCTCCAGCCACTCGCTCACCCGGACCCGGACCCGGGGGCCGGCGTGCATCTCCGGCCCCCACCCGTCTTCCCCCTCCGGCACCGCACCGGGCAGCAGAAGGTTCAGTGCCAACCGCACGAACCCGCGCCCGCCTTCCAGAGTTTCGATCCGGCCGGGCACCGCCGCCCCGCGGCCACATTTCCTGGCGCTCTCGGCGCGCGGCACGTCAGACGTCCCCCATCGTCAGGCCCGCGGGGGGGTGACTCTGCACGGTGGGTTTGAGGGTTCGCAGCACCCGGCAGCTCAGGTGGTCCCGGAGGACCGGCAGTTCCTCGGCCAGCCGGGCCACCCCCGCGCGGAAGGAGGCTCCTTTCAGGCCGATGAAGCCGTGCCCGTACAGCCCGGGCATGATGGCGGGCAGGTCGTGGGGGGAAGCGGCGGGCGGGACGTCCTGGGTCACGGTCATGCGAGGGCCTCCCTGTCGGGGTCGTCCAGAGGTGAGAAACCGGGGGCGAGAACGGCCGGGCACCCTGCTGCGCGGCGCCCCTGGCAGGGCGCGGGGTGGGTCAATCCTCCGCCCGGACCTCCTCCCCCGCCGCCCCGCGCAACTGCTCCAGGCGCCTCTCGTCGGCCAGGGCGTGGATTTCCTGCAGCACGTCGTGCTGCACGGCCCGCGAGACGCGGGTGGTGACGGCCCGCACCCGCTCCGGGTCGAGCTTGTGGGTGCGGTCCTCGCGCAGCAGGCCGTTGGTCTCCTGCTCGGTGTCGGTGAGCTGGGTGTAGCAGAACCCCGCGATCACCGGGCTGTCGAGCACCGCCGAGAGCAGTTCCTCGTAGCGCGAGAGCAGCGCGTCCGTGTCAGGCAGGGTGCCGTAGCCCCACCAGCGCTCGGACTCGCCCGGCGCGGGGCTGAGGCCGCCGAACTCGGTCAGTATCACGGGTTCGCCCTGGCGGTGGTGCCCGGCGAGGTAGAAGTTGCGCCGGGCGGGCTGCACCGCCTGCAGGGTGTGCTCCAGCGCCTCCTCGGAGCCGTAGCGCTCGCGCAGGGTCGCGCCGTCGAGCGCGTAGTCGTGGACCCCCAGGATGTCGCCCTCCACCACCTCCCAGCCGTCGTTGCCGATCACCGGGCGGGTCGGGTCCAGCGACCGCGTCAGGTGGTACAGGCCGCGCACAAAGGCCCGCTGGGCCGGGTCCCCCTCCAGGTTGGGCACGCCCCAGCTCTCGTTGACGGGCACCCAGGTCACCACGCAGGGATGGTTGTGGTCGCGCTCCAGCACGTCCAGCCACTCACGCGTCAGGCGGCGCTGCGCCTCCGGCGTGAAGACGTAGGCGTTCGCCATCTCGCCCCACACCAGCAGGCCCAGCCGGTCGCACCAGTACAGGAAGCGCGGGTCTTCCACCTTCTGGTGAATGCGGATGCCGTTGAAGCCGAGTTCCTTGACGAGTTCGACCTCGCGCCGCAGGGCCTCTTCCGAGGGTGCGGCGAGGTGCGACTCGGGCCAGTAGTTCTGCGCCAGCACCATCCGCAGGTAGTAGGGCGAGCCGTTGAGCTGGAACCGCCCGTCGCGCACCCCGGCGCTGCGCAGCCCCACGTAGCTGCCGACCTCGTCCACCACGTTGTCGTCGTCGTCGAGCAGGGTGATGCGGGCGTCGATCAGGTTGGGCCGCCGGGGGGACCACAGCAGCTCCTTGCGCCTCGCCTGAACGCGCTGCGCCCCCAGGTCGATCTCGCGCCCGACCTCCTGACCGTCCAGGGCGTAGGTGTCGTCGGCCAGCCGCTCGCCGCGCAGGCTCAGGCGCACCCGCACCCGCAGGGCCTGCCGGGGCCGCTCGTTCAGGCGCACGTGCAGGCCCAGCCGCCCGCGCTCCACGTCGGGCGTCCAGCGCAGCCCCGCGACGAAGGTGCGCGGCACGACCTCCAGCCACACCGGTTGCCAGATGCCGGTCGTGCGGTGGTACCAGATCGCGTGCGGTCCCGGTTCCCAGTCCTGCTTGCCGCGCGGCTGCGCGAGGTCATGGGGATCGTCCTCGGCGCGGACCACGACGGTCTGCGTCTCTCCCGGCTCCAGCGCGGGCGTGATCTCGGCGGTAAAGGGCGTGTGGCCGCCCTCGTGCTCGGCCACCAGGCGCCCGTTCACCCACACCTGTGCCCGGTAGTCCACTGCCCCGAAATGCAGCAGCACGCGGCCCGCGCGGTCTTCCGGGGCCACCCGCACCTCGCGCGAGTACCACACGACCGGGTGGTAGCCCGTCGCCCGCAGCCCGCTGGCCCGGCTCTCGGGCGGAAACGGCACCACGATCTGTTCCCCGAAGCCCTCTCCCTGCTCGAACCAGCGTTCCTGCAGGCCAAGGTCGTCGTCGTCGTGCCGAAACTGCCACACCCCACTCAGGTCCTCCCAGCGCTCGCGGGTGAGCTGGGGGCGCGGATGCCCTGCGGGGACGGCGGGGCCGACGGGTGAGCCGCGGGGGGACAGGTCGTTCATGCGCGCTCCTGGGGACAGCGAGGGTGAGGACCGGACGGAGGGAGGGGGCGGCAGATTGTGGGGAAACGGTTTCTCAGTGTGCCGGGTAGCGGGAGCACGTTCAAGGGCAGGCGGGGAAAAGGCCGGAAGGCCCCGTCCCCTGGGCCGTTCTCCGCCGCGCACCGGTGAACAAGCCACGGAGGGGGAACAAAAAAAACCCCGTCAGGGACGGGGGATTCTCTGGCGCACCCTGTAGGACTCGACCTTATGACCAGCCACGCCTTTGTTACAGTCGCGTCATGGACTTTCACGATTTGACGCGCGTCAACCCCGACACCGCCAATCAACTTCTCCGGAGTCTGCGCAGCGTAATGGCGCAGCACGGCGTGCTGCGCCTCCAGTCCAGGGCCGGACAGCGAGGCCACCTTGGGCTTGAACAGGGGGCAGCCCATCCTGTCGATTTGCACCTCACCTGGGCACACCAAGACGACCTATCCCGACTGCGGCAGGCCGCCGCCCTCCCCACGGACATGAGACGGGGGGAGCGTGACGAGATGACCTTCTACGGTGACCTCCTGATGGCCCTGCTCCGTATGCAGGTCCGGCGAGTCGAGTTCGGAGTGGAGGGTGGGTTGGCGTTCATCCCTGACGCGAGGGAAGTGGGAGGCCTCGCCTTTCGGGGCGAGGGCCTCGTCTTCACGCCGCGGTGACGGGTCAGGCGACTCTCACCGCTGAGGCGGATGCTTGCGGCCAGCGTAAAAGCTGAGGTTGGACCAACTCCTCCGTAGTGGTCAGTGGTCACGCGGGCGGCTCCCAGGCTGCCAGGATCAAGGCACCACCGTACCTCCGCCTCCCACGCCGCTGTCACCGGCAGCCCCACTGCCAGGGCAGATTCCATCCCTATAAGACGAGGGCAGGGGTGGCGGCAGACCGCGCGTAGGCCGTACCAGTGGAGGCCCTCCCAGCGCTGCATCTTGTTGCCAGGGGCGGGGAGAAAGCGGCCTCGGTGCTGACGAAGCCGAACCTGCCGCCCCTATGGGAGTACGGCCTTCACACAAGGCCACCCCATGATCCGGGGCCACCGAACCCGTCAAGAGAGCGGGCGAGAGCGCAACATAGGCGAACGCGGCCGCCCCCACCAAGACAGCGAGAAGTCCCGGTTTGTCATCGTCGGTTGGGCATGGTACGGCAAAAGAAAAACCCCGTCGGGGACGGGGGATTCGGTGGCGCACCCTGTAGGACTCGAACCTACGACCGACCGCTTAGAAGCGCGTTGCTTACTCATGTCACGTCATTGCGCCCGGTAGGAGGTCGCCGCGTTTCGTGCGTCTGGAACGGCCTTTTTCCTGACAACCTCCAGACCGACCCGCCGTTTGACCGCTTAAGGTTGCGTCTCATTGCGTTTCCGTTGGGCACGCGTTGGGCACGGTTGGGCATAGGCTCCTGCAAGGGGTACTTCTACCTGTACCCCAGCAACTACGCGCCCCAGATGCTGGAGTCGGGGTACATCTATTCAGTGAGCACCGGCCTGAAACATGGGAGTCAACGATCAAATACACAGGAGCGGCGGTATCCCTTTTGGATCGTGAATAACTCAATAGGAGGCAATGGCGAATTGTGCGTCTCAGCGGCACTAGCTGAGCTTGTGCAAAAAAACGCCGTGTCAGACGGCCTTTTGTGGTCTTGGCAGAATCGTATTGAGTATGCCAGCATGACTTCAGAAGCGGCGCAACACCATAGAACGCGTCCTTTCGTCAATGCCCCCCGCCACCGACCAACCAAAAGACGTGCGCTACCGTTGAAAGAGAAGAAAGGAGGCCGCATCAACCGAACCGCCGTCAAAGGCAAGCGACCAGAAGCCAAAACGAAAGCGCATCAGGGTGTCATCCGACCAAGAACAGCACCCCAACGCGCCCCACGAACCGGAAGCCCCGCAAGGGGCCTTCCAAGCCCTACACGACCTTTGGAGGTCGCCCTATGACTTTACTCCAGCAAGCCCCCCACCGCCTCACCCCCAAGCCCGAAGAAGCTGCCCGTGAACTGGGCTTGAGGCAAACCCGCAAGCCGAAAGAAGCCGGACAAATGTTGGGCTTGGGCGAACGCAGCGTTTACGCCCTGATCCGCTCCGGCCAGCTCCGCAGCATCAAAGTAGGCCGGAAGATTCTTATCCCGCTCTCCGCAATCGAAGAGTTTCTGAACGGCGGCGAGAAATGAAACGGCCCACCGGGGACGCGGTGGGCAACATGGGCAGTCTATCCCACTTGTACGAGCTGGCCCGCCTGGACGCCCAGCGGCCCGGCAACATCGGCGCGGGCCTCAAACTGCTTGAGGCGCTGCTGAACCGGCCCGGCTTCCGCCCCAGGAACGGGGGGAAGGCATGAGCGGGCACTTTGAACTGCTGACCGTGGCAGGCGTGGCCCGCGCCCTGGAGAAGTCCGAAAAGGGTGTGCGGCGGCTGATCCAGCGGGGTAAGTTGCGCCCGATCAAGGAAGGGCGGCGCTACCTGATCCCCGTCGAAGAGGTTCAGCGGTACGCGGCCACCCTGCCCCACCCTGTACACGTCATGGCCGCGCTGTACCGGGCATGGTCGGCCCTCAGCGTGTACCGCTATCAGGCGTCCGGCTGGGCACAGACCCGGCGGTACGTCAACGCGGAGACTCGGGCAGTCCATGAGCACTTTCTCTGCCACGCGGTCCCCGTCTATGAAGGCATTGTTGCGGCGGCGAAGGTGCGGAATTACCGGCGCATCGAAGAGTTGCAACTTGACTTGACCCGGCTGGCGATTGACTACCAAATGCTTCACGCGCCCTTCAAGGCTGAGCCGGTCCCGCCCCGCGAAAGGACCGATGAGGCAAGCCGGATGCTGCCCCTCTTCGGGGATGCCGAAGGGGGCACGGCATGACCGGGCACGTCTTCGACTTCGACCGCAAGAAAGCCGACGCGATCAACCATGAGGCAGCGGCGCGGCTGCTGGAGCTGCTATGCGAGCCGGGCGAGCGCGTCTATGTCCAGACCTTCCCCGATGGGGAGCGCGAGCTGTACGGCGACGGCAAGCCCCGCTTCATGGTTCAGCGACGTGGGCGCATCACTCACGGCACAGCGGTCGGCGGCGAGTTTGTCACCGTCGGACGGGTGCGGGAAGGCCGGGTGAGCTGGACCTCTCCCAACCTCGCCCGCGTGGGCATCTTCTTCACCGTGAACGCCCTGACACCGAAGGCCACCCGGCGGACTGCGGACAACGTGGAGCGGGTGCGGGCGGCCTTTGTGGACTTCGACGGGGCACCCCTGCCCGATGAGGGCTTTCCTCTCGCCCCGACCGCGATTGTCGAGACTTCGCCGGGCCGGTATCACGTCTACTGGGCGCTCTCCGACCTGCCCCTTGCCGACTTCACGCCCGTACAGAAATACCTCGCGGCGCGGTACGGCGGTGATCCCAGCGTCTCCGACCTGCCCCGCGTCATGCGGTTGCCGGGGTACTGGCACGGCAAGCAGGAACCCGGCTTCCTGGTGAGGCTGCTGGAGGATCGGCCCACCTGCTACACCCGCGCCGATCTGCTGGAAGCCTTCGACGGCCTGGAAGATGCCCTTCGGCGGGCGGGCGAAGAAGAGGATCGGCGGCGCGAGGCGGCCCAGGATCAGGCACGCCGGGCGGCAGACCTGCGGGCGCAACTCGACTCCGGCAAGGTGGGCAGCAAGGCCGACGCGGTGCGGAAATACGGTGAGGCGGCCCTACTCGATGAGGTGTCCAAGCTGGCCCAGACCACTCAGGGCGGGCGCAACTCGCAACTGTTCAAGTCGGCGGCCACGTTGGGCGAGCTGGCCGCCGCTGGTGCGCTCGACCCGGACGCGGTGAAGGGCGAGTTGGGCGCAGTGGCCCTGAGTATCGGCCTGAGTGAGCACGAAACGCGGGAAACATTGGAAGGCGGCCTTCGGCGGGGCATGAAAAACCCCCGCGATCTGAGCGACGTGGGCGCGAAGATCGGCAAGCCCCAGGCCGACCCCGCCGAGGACGGGGACGATGACGAGGGGGGCAGGGAGAAGCGCCCCCCCGCGGGGACGCGGGTGTTGGAGTACGCCCAGGAGGATGGGGCGGAACTCTGGCACGATCAGACCGGCAACGCTTACGTCACGGTCACGGTGAAGGGGCACCGGGAACACTACCGGCTGCCCTCGCGGGCGGCGAGGGATTACCTCCAGGCGCTCTATTTCGACCGCGAAAAACGCGCCCTGAACGGGCAAGCCCAGAAAGAAGCCCTTGACCTCATGCAAGCCATAGCGCGGCGCGAGGGCGAGCAGCATCACACGGCGGTGAGGCTGGCCCACCTGAACGGCTTCACCTATCTGGACCTCGGCACGCCCACCTGGGAAGCCGTCGAAGTCGGCCCCGGCTACTGGAAAGCGATCCTGCCCCACGAATGCCCGGTGCGCTTCACCCGGCCCGCTGGCTTCCTGCCCCTGCCCGCCCCGGTTCAGGGCGGCAGTCTGGAGGAACTGGGCGAGTTCCTGAACACCGACCGGCGCGGGCTGATGATGGTCACGGCGTGGCTGCTGGGGGCGGTGTCCGGCATGAGTCCTTACCCCATCCTGGCCCTGGGCGGGGAGCAGGGCACCGGCAAGAGCACGGCGTCTTCGGCGGCGCGGAACCTGATAGACCCCAATCAGGCCGACCGGCGGCGCAGCCCCAAAGAAGAGCGCGACCTCTTCATTGCCGCCCAGAATGGGCACATCCTGAGTTTCGATAACCTGTCCAGCATTCCGGGGTGGCTGAGTGACGCGCTGTGCGTCATCTCGACCGGCGGCGCGTTCACGGCCCGCGCCCTGTATACGGACAGTGAGGAAACGATTCTGGAGGCGGTGCGGCCCGTGATCGTCAACGGCATACCGGACCTGCTGGCCCGGCCTGACCTCGCAGAGCGGGCGCTGACGGTGACGTTGCAACGCATCCCCGGCGACCGCCGGACCCCGGAACGGGTGTTCAAGGCCCGCTATGAACGGGCGCGGCCCCGGCTGCTGGGGGCGCTGCTGTCGGCCCTCGCGCACGCCCTGAAACATCTGGACAGTACCGAACTGGAGGAGTCCCCCCGGCTGGCCGACTTCGCCCGCCTGATCGTGGCCGCCGAAGATGCCCTTCCCTGGGATCGGGGCGCGTTCCTGACGGCTTACCGGGAAATGCAGACGGAAGCCGCGAGCACGGTGCTTGACGGTGAACCCCTCGCGGAAGCCCTGCGGTGCTTCATGGACGACACCGTTGAATGGGTCGGCACCGTCAAAAAGTTACTTGGGATTCTGGGAGAGCGGGAGTACAGCGAAACGCGCCCCCCGCAAGGCTGGCCCCGCACCCCAAAGGCCCTCGGGGACGCCCTGCGGCGGCTGGCCCCGGCCCTGAGCAAGACGGGCTACAGCGTGACCCCGGCGGGCAAGTCCAAAGATGGGGTTCAGTACCGCCTCTCAAAAGAAGCGGAATCAAAGTTCACCAAGTTCACCGACCCGCTGGAAGCCGTCTCAGACGGTGAAAACCCTGGTGAACTTTGGGAAGGTGAAGTTCACCCGCAAGTTCACCAAGTTCACCCGGAGCCGGTGGGCGTGGGCGGTGGCCGGACGCGGGGTGAGCTATGACCCTGGAACGGCTGAGGGCCGACCTCGCCCGCTATGACGTGCGGCTGAGCCTGGGATCGGGGGGCAAGCTGCGCTATGACGCGGCTTCCGACCTGCCCGCCGATGTGCTCGACGCCATGCGAGCGCACAAGGCCGCGTTGCTGGCCGACCTCCAGCGGGGGCAGGGCACCCGGCCAGACTGGGAAGCCCTGAGCCGTGAGCGGGGGCGCTGCGGAAGCTGTGCGCGGTGGACGCCCGCCCCCGAGTGGGGCGCACTCATGGGCGAGTGTGCCGCCGGTCGGCTGGCGCATGGCTGGTATGACGGCAACCCCCGCGCCCCGGTGATCGTTCACACCGGCCACAAGTGCGCGGCCTGGGGCGGCGAAGGCTACCGGCCTGGGGATAGGGCATGACCCCGCCCACCGTGCCCGATTGGGTGCCCCAGGGCCTCACGGCGGGGCAGGTGGCCCGTGCCCTGAACCTGAGAGAAGAGACCGTCAAGCGGGCCTTGACCTCAGAGGCGCTTCCTTCCTGGCAGATCGGAGAGCGGCGCGGGTGGCGCTATGTCACGCCGGAAGCCCTGGCCCATTACGCCCAAGTGCGCGGCCTGACGGTGAATTGGGACGCCGTGCGCGACCTGTAACCCATCTTCGACCCGTTTCACCCGTCCGGCCTGACCTGCTGGGCGGGTGTCTCGCACCATGCGGGCATGACCGAGACAAAGGCCCTAGAAAAGCAGATTGCCGCCCATCGTAAGGAACTGGCAGCCCTGAGAACCGATGAGGCCGAACTCTCCCGCTTGCACGCTGAGAAGTCCGCAGAGCTGGAGGCCATGCGCTCGGGTAAGTCCCGAGACTTCGCAGGCATGGCGGCATTGGAAGGGCAGCGGGCGGCGCTTGAAACGATGCTCAGGGAGCAGCGGGGCGAGATCGGCACCGTAGAGGCGCGGATCAGTGACCTTGAGGGGCAGCAAGCCAAACAGAGCCGCTATGACCGCCTCACGGCAACGGCAGCGGCAATCAGGAAAGCCCAGGATGAGCAACACGCCGGAATCCTCGCCCTGGTGGACACGGTGAAAGCGGAAATGGGGCAACTGATTGAACGGCGCGAGGACTGGCACACCCTACGGGCACGGTTCATTGAAGACGCCCTGGCGCTGGGCGTGCCGATCCACAATCAGGGCTGGGATCAAGCGCAGTTGGACCGAGTGCGGGCCTTTATGCGTGATCTGGAGGAACGCGGCGCGGACGTGGAAGCCCTCAAGGTAAATCCGTTCGGTGAAGACTGGCAGCAACGGACCCGCGTAGATACGGACTACCGCTTCCCCTTCATTCCCCAGGGCGAGCTGCACCCCTACGCCGACTTCGACGAGCGCATCTTGCGGCTGGTGGCCCGGCTGTACTCGGACGCGGTGACGGCCTATCTGGTGGCCGACGCGCCGAAAGCCCGTGCCCACCGTAAGGCGAATGGGGGCGCGGCATGAGTGGGGACCGTGACGCCCTGGTGAAGCAGATCATGGGCCGGATCATCGGCGGGCGGGCTGAACCGGACCCCGAATACAACCCGCTCGACGATGTGAACGCGCTTGTACGGGAACGCATCGAACGGCGGCAACGTGGGGACACGGCCCCCGATCCGCTGAGGGAAGGGGGCGAGCATGAGCAGTGAAAATTACGAAACAAACCCCGCCGAAGTGATCCCCCCGGATCGTGACCCCAGGGGCGGCAACGCCCAGCGGCACGGCATCCTGAGTGAGCACGTCCCCCCGGCTGAGCGTGAGGCATACGCGGCGCATGTTCAGGCGGTGCGGCAGTCCAGCGGGGCACGCGGCTACCTTCAGGAACGGCTGGCCGACCGCATCGCCCTCGCCATGTGGCGACTGGACCGGGTGGCCCGCTATGAGGCGGCGGTGTCTGCCGCTGAGCAGCGGAGCGCCCTCCAGGGCATCGAAGAGCAAAAGGAATACGGCCCCGCCGGGGCAGTGACAAAGGCATACACCCGGCTTCACATGATGGTGGGCGAGAGCGCATACCACCTGCGGAAAGACCCGGCGCTGAGTGAGGATCAGGCGGCGCGGCATGAAGAGGCGGCGCGGCAGCTTGACGCCCTCGCGGACGGGGGCAGCGGTGAGGGCCTGGAGGCGAACGCGGCCTTCATGGTGGCCCACCTGCTGACCGAACAACTTCAGCGCCTCAAGGTGAAGCCTGCCGCGATTGTGCAAGCCCTGACGGGCCGCAAGCCGAAAGCGGGCGAAGTGGAATACATCGAGGCGAATGACTGGGAGTATGAACCGGGCGAGCTGCCCGGCCTGGTGCGGCTGTGGCGTACACGTCTCGACGATCACATGGGCGGTGCCCTGCTGCGGAGTCTCGCGGGCGGTGAGCGGCTGAAGGCGCAAGCGGTACGGGACGCCCAGCGCGAGGCCCTGGAGGTGCGAGCCGACGCGCTGAGTCTCGCCACCCTGCCCGGCCAAAAGGAACTGGAGAAAGTCACGCGCTATGAAGCCCACCTGGAAAGGGTGCTGTACCGGGCCTTGCATGAGTTGGAGGCGGTACAGCGGCGCGGGGAAGGGCAGGACACCCCCGGCCCACTGCGGGGCATTGTGGACGCGGGCGGGCTGTACGGGGGCGGCAGTGAGTGAGCACCCTGACCCGATCACGCGGCGGCTGTACGGCGTGCTTGACGATCTGCGGATGACCCGGCACGGTCCCCAGGTGGAAGCGGTGCGGCGGGAGTACGCGGCGGGCAGGATGACCCTGGGCGATGCCTTCGACGCGGTGCGGCCCCTGTGCTTCATCGAAGAAGACGCGGCGCGGATCGTGCGGGCGATGGTGAGCGGCTGAAAGCGGACAAACCTGACACCCTAAAAAGAGGGCCGCTCTCCAGATGGGCGGCCCTTTGACGCGATCAGGGCGAGGGTATTCATCCCCATGCAGAACCCGCCGTGCAGCAACCCCCATGACAAATGCACGCCCACCGGACCCCATGACAAATGCACAGCACGCCCACCGTGCCCCCTCTCGCCCTCGCCCCGGCAGTCTGGCCGGGTGGGGCGCTGCTGAGGCTCTACGGGCCTGCTGTGGGCACCGTTGCTTAGAGCAACAGTGAAGCCGTGAGTATCCCTAACGGTGCGGGCAGGTGAACTTTGAACATGGCGGTGAACTTCGACTTTTCAAAGTTCACCCGGAGAAACGCCCACTCAGCCGAGGAAAAGAGGCGCGGTGAACTTGGTGAACTTTGATTCCGCTTCTTTTGTGATGGGTGATCGGCGGCGCGACCTCTTCGACGATCACGGCGGCGTCAGGCGGCCCTCTCCCGCTCTCCCAGAATCCCAAGTAACTTTTTGACTCCAGCAATGACCCAACGGGAAAGCCCCCACCGGGCAGGCAGGGGCGAGAGCGGGCAGGGTTCAGCGGCTCAGGATGAAGTCACGCACGGCGCGGCCTTCCGGGGTGTCCGGTATGTCGAAGAAGGCGAGGAAGCGGAAGTCCGGCCCGGCGTTGACCGGCTCACGGTTGCAGATGTTCACGCGCCATTCGTCCGTGTCGAGATTCTGGCTGAGCTGGGCGTACACGGGCCGGGGGAAGGTGACGGCGTAAGGCTCGCCCTCCAGCGTGCCGGAGAATGTCACCGTCTCAGCGGTGCGGGCAATGGCCGTGAGCAGGGGGCGCGTTTCGTTCATGCGATGACCTCCAGCCGCAGCACGCGGCGCACGTCGGCAAGCAGGGAAGCGGGGATCAGGTACGCGGGGCGGCCCGGCGTGCCCCAGTCGGAGAGCAGCACGGCGTCTCCAGTGGGCAGCGGGCAGAGCAGTGGGGCGGGCAGCGTGGCCGGGGTGACGATACAGACGGCGTGATCGTCGAAGAGCAACACGGGCCGGGCAGGATCGGGAACCAGGGCGTCTACGGTGGGCAGGGTGGCGAGCGTGTTCATGGTGTGGACCTCCAGCGGGAGAGGGGGCGAGGTTGTCGGACGGGCGACAACCTCAGCGGGACTCAGGCAGCGGCGGCGCTGTGCGTGGCCTGGAGGAACTGCCACACGGCGCGGGCTTCCGGCTCTGTCAGGGCCGCGAGGCTGAACACGGGCCGATCCAGCGCGGCCCCGGCGAATCCGTAGTGCTCGCCGCTGGGGACGCCGTAGCGGGCCATGAGGCGGTGAAGGCGGGCAGCGCGGGCCTTGCCGATGGTGGGGGCGGGCATCGGCACTTCCTCCAGCACTTCGACGCGGGCAGCGCGGCTCAGGATGCCCAGGGCCTCAGCGGTGGGCACCGGCTGGCCGTTGACCTGGGCGGCGATGCCCTGAGCGGTGGCCGTCAGGGTGACGGTGTGGCGGGTGTCGCCCCAGTATTCCCCGTGGGGGCGGTGCTCGATCACAGCGGCGAAGGTGCGGGAGAGCATCGGCTGAGCGGGGCGAAGGGTGCTAGCTTCCATGTGACTTACCTCTTTGCGGGGGAGTCAGGAGGGGCGGGGATTCTTAGCGGGAACCCGCCCTTCACTGCTGAACCCATGTTAGCTTCACTTGCAAACATTGTCAATACGTGCAAACTAGCTTAGACTGCAAACATGACGCCCACGCCCAAAGAGACGATCCGCGCCCGGCTCAAAGAAAAGGGGATGACGCAAGCCCAGCTTGCCGAGCACATCGGGACCACTCCGGCGATCCTGAGCCGCACCCTGGGCAGCCCCCCCGTGCGTCCTGATAGCCACTGGCCCGCCGTACTGGAGGCGCTGGGGCTGGAGGTTCAGCTAGTGCCCAAAGGCCAGTGACGCGCCCAGGCGGTGAAGCATGACGCGAAAGGGCGAGCGCGAGAAACGCGGGAATGGGCGCGGCAGTGTCCGGCGTCTTCCTTCCGGGCGGTGGCAGTGGCGGGCCAGCATCGAGCTGCCCAGCGGTGAGGTCCGGCGCGTGGCCGGGACCGTTGCCACAAAGACGGAAGCCGAAGACGCCCTGAGCCGGGTGCGGACGGACGCGGCGCGGGGGCAGTTCAGCGTCTCGCCTCAAACCACGCTGGGCGAGTACCTCGCGGCGTGGCATGAGCAGCGGCAAGCCGGACTTGCCGCGAAGTACGCGCACTCTCAAAAGAGCCTGATCGAAAACCACATCACGCCGGGCCTGGGGCGGCGAAGGCTCGCCACGATCACGCCCCGCGATCTGGAGACGTTTTACGCGGGCCTGACGTATCAGGATGAGCGGCGCGAGGAAACGAAAGGGAAGCCGCTGGGCGACTCCATGCGGCGGCAGATTCATAACCTCTTGCACCTCGCCTTCGCGGAAGCGGTGCGGCATGGCGACCTCATGCGGAATCCGGCAGACGTGGCCCGCCCCCGCTACACACGGGACGCGGCGAAGGAAGAGAAGGTGAAAGCCTGGACCCCAGAGCAGGCGAGCGCGTTCTATGCGGTGGCCCGGCGTGATCGGCTGGGGAGCGTCTTTTGCTTCATGCTCTCGACGGGCTTACGCGTGGGGGAAGCCCTGGGGCTGCGCTGGGAACATGTGGACCTGCACTCGGGGCGCGTCGAAGTCAAAGAGGCGCTGGTGAGTCTCGCGGGGGTGGCCCACCGGACCACGCCGAAGACGCCCCGATCACGCCGGACCATCACCGTCTCAGGGGACGCGCTGGACATTCTGCGGGAGTGGCAAGAGCGCCCCATCTTGGACCGGGAAGCCCAGGCGAAGGGCAAGCCCTATGCGGGCAGTGACGCCGTCTTCACAAACACGCTGGGCGGGCCGATCCTGCCGGACACGATTTACCGGGGACTGCGGGCGCTGTGCGCGGCGGCGAAGGTGCCCTACCTGGGGGCGCACGCTTGCCGCCACACGTTCATTTCGATGATGGGCGCTCAGGGGCAACCCGTCGAAGTGGTGAGCGCCCAGGTGGGGCACGCCCGGCCTTCCTTCACCCTGGACCGTTACCGGACGGTGTTTGCGAAGGAACGGGAGGCCCTGACGCTGGACTTTTCAGCCCTCACGAAAGACTCAGAAAGGAAGCCATGAAAAACCCGTTGGGCACGCGTTGGGCACGGCGGGCGACTTCGGCCCGGTTGGGCATGGGGCGGCAAAAAGAAAACCCCGTCTATGACGGGGGATTCAGTGGCGCACCCTGTAGGACTCGAACCTACGACCGACCGCTTAGAAGGCGGTTGCTCTATCCAACTGAGCTAAGGGTGCAGGGCTGAGGGTGAAAGGGGGGATGAAAAAAGCCTCCACGGGGGAGGCTCAAATCTGGAGCGGGATCACGGATTCGAACCGAGGCCAGAAGCTTGGAAGGCTGCTGTGCTACCACTACACCAATCCCGCCCGGGTGCCGCGCGTGCTGAGGTCCTTCCGAAGAAGGTGGTCGAGGCGACTGGATTCGAACCAGCGACCCCTTGGTCCCAAACCAAGTGCGCTACCGGCCTGCGCTACGCCTCGTCTCCGCACCCGCGCGGAGGGCATCATAGCAGAGGCCGGGGTGGGCGTGTCCAGAGCCGGTGCCCGGAGAGAGTATGCTGGGAGGCTGTGAACGCGGCGGCCCGTGTCAAGACCTACCTCGACCTTGTCAAGTTCGAGCACACCGTGTTCGCGCTCCCCTTTGCCTACGCGGGAATGCTGCTGGCCAGCATGGAGGTCAACGGCACCGGCTGGCCCGGCTGGGAGGTGCTGCTGTGGGTGACCCTGGCGATGGCGGGAGCACGCACCGCCGCGATGGCCGCCAACCGGGTGATCGACCGCCTTATCGACGCCCGCAACCCCCGCACGGCGGGCCGCGAGGTCCCCAGCGGCAAGGTCAGCCCGGCGCAGGCGTGGGGCCTCGCGGCGGTCAGCCTCGCGGTGATGGCGTTCGCGGCGGCGCAACTTGGCCCCCTGTGCCTCGCGCTGATGCCGCTGGCGGTGCTGTTTCTGATCGGGTATCCCTACACCAAGCGCTACACCTGGCTGTGCCACGCCTGGCTGGGCGTGACCGACGGGGCGGCGGCGGCAGGCGGCTGGATCGCGGTGACGGGCGAGTTCGCTCCCGGCGCGTGGCTGCTGTGGGCGGCCGTGATCTTCTGGATGATCGGGCTGGACGTGATCTACGCGACCCTGGACTACCGCTTCGACCTCGCCAACGGGGTCAGGAGCATCCCCGCCCGCTTCGGCATTCCGCGGGCGCTGCGGATCGCCGCCGTGAGCCACGCCCTCACCTTCGTGCTGCTGCTCGCGGTGGGTGTGGTCACAGGCGCGAGCGTCTGGTACTTCCTCGCCGCGCTCGTCATGGGCGGCATCCTGCTGTACGAGCACCGCATCGTGAATCCAGACGATCTCGGGCGGGTGAATGTCGCCTTTTTCGACGCGAACATGTGGCTGGCCCTTACCATGCTGGCGGGCGTCATCCTGGACGTGACGTGGCGCACCCTGACCTGAGCGGCGTGGTGCCGCCGGGTGCCGCCCAGGCTTTTCAGGACGGCGAGGAACGCCTCGCCCTGACCCGGCTGCGTCGGGCGCAGGCCCGGGAGGAGGCCGGAAGCCTGCGCTGGGCCGTGCTGGAGCGCCTGTGCGGGCTGGTCCTGATTCACCTGCTGCGCGAGGTCGAAGGCACCTTCGCGCTGGAGCGGGCCGACCCCATCCTCGACGCGGCGGGGGTGGCCCGGCTGGGACTGGAATGGCTGGAAGATGAGGACGGGGGCGGGGAAGGCGCGGTGCCCTAGAATCCCCCTCATGCACGCCGGGAGGAAAGGGACGCCTTGACGCTGGAGAGTTCCGACACCGAGTTCGCGGCTACCTACGCGCCTTATGCCGCCGAGGGGGTCCTCTATCCCGGCCGGGAGGGCAGTCCGCTGCTGGAATTCGCGGCGGGGGGGCGGGTGCTGTACCTCTTTGACCGCAGCGGCCCCTACGCCGCGCGGCCCGGCCCGGCCCGCTTCGTGATCCACGGCCTGCTCGACCCGGCAGCGACCCGGCCGCTGAGTGAGGGGGAGGCGCCGGGCGAGCACCTCGAGGTCGTCGGGGTCTCGGCGGTGACCGGGCGGGGGCCGCTCCTCAGCGTGGGCCGCCACGTCTGGGTGGTGCAGGCGCGGGTGCCCCTGGTGCTGGGCAGCTTCGGCAGCCTGCCCCCCGCGCGTCCGGGAGACTGGGTCGCCTTTCGCACCCTGCCCCCCCTGCATGGCTTCCTGGCGCCCCATCCCTGACGCGGGTTCATGAAGACGTGAGACCCGCGTGTGTCGCAGATGGGTCTTTACTCAAGGCTAAGCGCTGCGGCATAGTGTGACCAAGCCATGACGCCCCTGCTGCTGCCGCTGCCCGCCGTGCCTCCCGTGCCCGAGGCCGCGTGCCTGGTGATGGCCGACCTCGTGGGCAGCACGCACATCGCGCACGCGCTGCCCCTGAGCACCTACGCCGCGCTGATGGCCGAGTTCGTGCAGGTGCTGATCCTGAGCTTCGAGGTCCACGGCGGGCAGGTGTTGCAGCACCAAGGGGACGCGGTGCTGGCCCTCTGGCCCGCTGGGGCGGCCGGGCAGGCCCTGCGGGCGGCGCTCGAAGTCCACGACCGCGCCGCCGGGCTGGGGCTGGCCCGGTCGCTGGGGCAGGCGTTGCAGGTGCGGGCGGGCCTCGCGGCGGGCGAGGTGGTGACCGGTATGGTGGGCGGCCAGCTCAGCGCCTACGGGCTGCCCGTCAACTACGCCCGGCGTCTGTGCGACGCCGCCGACCCCGGCGAGACGCTGCTGTGCGCGGCAGCGGCGCGGGAGGTGGGCACGGCGCTGGCGCTCGCGCCCCGTGCCCTGCCGCCGCTGCGGGGCTTCGGCCCAGACAGCCGGGCCTACCGGGTTCTTGCCCCGGCCGGGCCGGGCGTGGTCCCGATGAAAACTGGTTAAGCGGCCGGGCCGTATTCTCATGAGAACGGTTCTTAGACTGGCCGTATGGAACGCAAACCCCTGGTCCTCGTCATCGAGGATGAAAAAGATATCGCCCGCTTCATCGAACTGGAGCTGGCCGCCGAGGGGTATGCCACCGAGGTGGCCTTTGACGGCGTGACCGGCCTGAGCAAATTTCGCGAGGTCAATCCCGACCTCGTCATCCTCGACCTGATGCTGCCGGTTCTCGACGGGCTGGAAGTCGCCCGGCGCATCCGCAAGACGAGCAACACGCCCATCATCATCCTGACGGCGAAAGATGGCATTCAGGACAAGGTCGAGGGACTGGATTCGGGCGCCGACGACTACCTCATCAAGCCCTTTTCCATCGAGGAACTGCTCGCCCGCGTCCGCGCCCACCTGCGCCGGGTGAACCCCGCCGTCACGGGAGAGGTGAGGGTGGCCGACCTCGTGATGAATCTCGACGGGCGCGAGATTTTCCGGGGCGGGCGGCGGGTGGAACTCTCGGCCAAGGAATTCGAGCTGCTCGAACTGCTCGCCCGCAATCCCGGCAAGGTCTTCTCGCGCTTCGAGATCGAGGAGAAGGTCTGGCCCGAGTACACCGGGGGCAGCAACGTGGTCGACGTGTATATCGGCTACCTGCGCCGCAAGCTCGAGGAAGGCGGCGAGCGGCGCCTGATTCACACCGTGCGCGGGGTGGGCTACGTGCTGCGCGAGGAGTAGGCGGCGGGGAACGGAAGGTACACTGCCGGGCGTGACAGGCTTTCCTGACGCGCCCGGTTTTCCTGTGCCCCGGGGCCGCCGCCCCCCTGCCCCGGCGGAGGCCACCCCGTGAGCCTGCGCTGGCGGCTGACTGTCTTTTACAGCGGGCTGGTCGCGCTGGTGCTCGCGGCGGTGTCGGTATCCGTCTTCTTCACCATCCGGGGCAGCCTGATGGGCAACCTGGAACGCGAACTCGGCAACTCCTACCTGCTGCTGCGCGACGTGGTGCCGGGCCTCAACCTCAAAGACCCCCTGAACTCGCAGGAGCGCGACGCCGCCGGCATCCTGCCGCGGGCGGTCTACCTCTTTCCCGACGACGCCATTCAGGTCGAGGAGTTGCCCTTCTACGACCTGACCTCGCTCCTGGAGGACTTCGGGGAGGCGCGGGACCCGCAGGCGCGGCGGCAGGTGCTGGAGTTCGTTCGGGGACAGGCGGACAGCCGTCGGCAGACCATCCGCATGAGTCCGGACAATCCGGTGCGGCTCTCCGACGAGGAACTCGCCCGCCTGATCGGGTCGCCCGATGGACGCATCTTGGTGGAGCGGGAGGTGCGCGACCCCTACACCGAGATTCGCCGCCTGCACCGCTTTCTGGTGGTGCTGGGGCCACTGCAGCTCGATCCGGGCGCGCCCCCCAACCTCGCCATCGCCTATGTCGGGCAGCCGCTGGACCCGGCGCTGCGGACCCTCGCGCAGCTTCAGCGCGGGGTGCTCGCGCTGAGCCTGCTGGGATTGATCGCGGCGGCGGCGGGCGCCTACGTCCTGGCGGGCCGGGCGCTGCGGCCCCTGCGGCAGGTCCGGCAGGCCGCCGAGGGCATCGGCGGGCAGAATCTGGACGAGCGGGTGCCCGTGCCGCCCACCGGGGACGAGGTGCAAGCCCTCGCGCAGGCGCTGAACGCCATGCTGGGCCGCCTTCAGGCCAGCTTCGAGGCGCAGCGCCGCTTCACCTCGGACGCCAGCCACGAGTTGCGGACCCCCGTCACCGCGATCAGCGGGCACGCGGGCTACCTGCTGCGCCGCACCAACCCGACCGGGCAGCAGCGCGAGAGCCTGAACATCATCCGCTCCGAGTCCGAGCGCCTGACCAACCTGATCGCCAGCCTGCTGCAACTCGCCCGCTCGGACAGTGGGGCGCTGCCCCTGACCCGGCAGCCCATCCTCTCCACCCTGTTTCTGGGCGAGGTGGCCCGCGAACTCGCCCCCCTCGCGCAGGCGCAGGGCACCGAACTGCGCGCCACCGGCGAGGACGTGCCCTTCGAGGGCGACCCCGACCGCCTCAAGCAGGTGCTGATCAACCTCGTGGGCAACGCGCTCAAGGCGGGGGCCACCACCGTCACCCTGATCAGCGCCCCGCAGGAGGAAGGCCGCGAGGTGCGCCTGAGCGTGCAGGACGACGGCCCCGGCATTCCGCCCGAGCACCTTTCGCGCCTCTTCGACCGCTTCTACCGGGTCGAGGACAGCCGCAGCCGCGACGCGGGGGGTGCCGGGCTGGGCCTCAGCATCGCCAAGGGCATCGTGGACGCCCACGGCGGGCGCATCTGGCTGGAAAGCGAGGTCGGGAAGGGGACCGTGGCCCACGTACAGCTTCCGGTGGGGGACGTGCCCGAGCTGGAGGACGGGGACGTGCCGTGAAGGGGCTGCGGCGCGAACACGCGAGAGAAAGGGTGGGAGGCGTTCCGGGACGCTTCCCACCTTCCTTGGAGAGCCAGCGCCCTTACCCCAGCATCAGCGCGTGCAGCTCCTCCATCAGTTCCTCGCCCTCGGGAGTGGTGCGGGCGACGAGAAAGATGGTGTCCTCGCCCGCGATGGTGCCCACGATGTCGTCGCGGCGCAGGCGGTCGAGCAGCAGCGCCACCCCGGTCGCGTGGCCGTCGGCGGTGCGGATGACCAGGATGTTCTCGCCCCGGTCCACGTCCTTGACGAAGTTCTGGAAGAGGCGCCCGAGTTCCTCTTCCACCCCCTGATGCCCCGCCATCTGCGCGAGGGCGTAGCGGTGGCGGCCCTTGCCGACGGGCACGCGCACGAGCCGCAGCTCGTTGATGTCGCGGCTGACGGTCGCCTGGGTGACCTGAATGCCCTCCGCACGCAGACGCTCAACAAGTTCGGCCTGGGTGGAGACGCTCTCGCGGGCGACGATGTCCTGAATGCGCTTCTGGCGCTGATCCTTGCTGAGCACACGTCATGGTATGCAGCCGGAATGAATAAGGCAAACGGGGGGTCAGCGGGCCGCGCCACGCACCTGCCGCGCCTCGTCCAGCAACCGCCGGGCCACCTCGCGTTTGCTCAGGCGCGGCCAGGCTTCATGTGAGCCGTCCGGGCGCACCAAGGTGACCTCATTGTCGTCGCCGCCGAAAGCTGTGCCCTCCCGCGTGGGGTAGTTGAGCAGGATGAAGTCGGCATTCTTGCGCCCCGCTTTGGCGGCGGCCCGTTCCACCCCCGCGTGCGTCTCCATCGCGAAGCCGACCAGCACGCGTTCGCCCTTCTCGCGCCCCAGCTCCGCGAGGATGTCGGGATTGGGGGTGAGGGTCATCGTCACGTCACCCGCCACCTTCGCCTGCTTCTCGGTCGCGGCCTCGGCGGCGCGGTAGTCGGCCACCGCCGCGGTCATCACGACGATGTGCGCGTCCTGCGCGGCGGCCTTCACCGCATCCCGCAATTCCAGCGCCGTCTCGATGCGCTGCACCGTCATGCCGGGCGGGTCGGGGAGGGACACCGGGCCGGTCACCAGCGTCACGCGAGCGCCGCGGTCCCGTGCCTCCTCGGCCACCGCGAAGCCCATCTTGCCGCTCGACGGGTTGCTGATAAAGCGCACCGGGTCGAGGTACTCGCGGGTTGGCCCGGCGGAGACGACGACGTGGAGGCCCGCGAGGTCTTGCGGGGAGGTCGAAGGGTCGAAGGGTCGAGAGGTCGAGGAAAGACCCGCTCCCCTCGACGCCTCGACTTCTCGACGCCTCGACTCTCCACTCGACTCGCCCGCGCCCAGCAGCGCCAGCACCGCCCCCGCAATCTCCTCCGGCTCGGCCATGCGCCCCAGGCCCGACCCCTCCCCCGCTGTTCCGAACGCCCCCACCTCCGGCCCCAGGAAACGGTGGCCCCAGCCGCGCAGCGTCTCCGCGTTGGCCTGCACCGCCGGGTGGGTCCACATCTTCTCGTTCATGGCGGGCACCCACAGCACGGGCGAGCGGACGCTCAGCAGCGTGGCCGAGGCGAGGTCGGAGGCGTGCCCCCCCGCCGCCCGCGCGAGCAGGTCGGCGGAGGCGCCCACCACGACGACCGCGTCTGCCCGCGCCAGGGTGAGGTGCTGCGCGTCCGGGCGCGGCGAGAACCACGTTGCGTCGGTGGCGACCTCGTGCGCGGCGGCGGTGGCGAGGCTGAGGTCGGTCACGAAAGCGAGGGCAGCGTCCGTGGCGATGACCCGCGCTGTAGCCCCGCGCTCGCGCAGCCGCCGCAGCACCGAGGGAGCCTTCACGGCGGCGATGCTGCCCCCGACGATCACGAGGACAAGAGGGGGAGCAGGCGGCGTCGGGTCGGACGGGGCGGGCACGTTCACCGGGTCAGTCTAGAGGCCCGCCCGCTGCGCCATCTGGCCTACCGGGGCCGGGACCCCCGGACGCTAAACTCTCCCCCATGACCACAACCCTGAACGCGGTCGAGCGTGTGCTCACCGTCTCCGACGAGGCGACCCGCTGGGAGACCTACGCCGGGCGCTTCGAGGCCCTGCTCGCCGCCGACCTCACCGCCGAATCGGTGCCCGGCTGGTTGGCCGAGTGGAGTGCGCTGGAGGCCGAGCTGGGGCAGGCAGGCAGCAAGCTCGGTACCCACGCCGACCTCCACACCGATGACGAGGCGACCCAGGCCCGCTATGCCCGCTTTCTGGAGGAAGTCTCCCCGCAGGCGCAGCGCACCGGGCAGGCCCTGATCGAGAAGCTGCTCGCCGTGCCCGGCTACCAGCCCGCCCCCGACTTCGCCCTGACCTACCGCCGAATGCAGGACGCCGCCGCCCTCTTCCGCGAGGCGAACGTGGACCTCGGCGTGACGCACGAGGCGCAGATGAACCGCCACGGGGTCATCACCGGAAATCAGACGGTCACCCTGAACGGCGAAACGCTGACCGTCCCGCAGGCCAAGCAGCGCCTCGACCACCCGGAGCGCCAGAACCGCGAGGACGCGTGGTGGGCGCTGTCGGTCAGCGCGGGTGAGGTCGCCCCCCAGCTTGACGCCCTGATGCTGGAACTGCTCCCCACCCGCCGACAGCTCGCCGCGAACGCCGACCTGCCCTCCTTCCGTGACTACATGTGGAAGCGGCTGGACCGGGTGGACTACACGCCCGAAGACTGCCGCGCCTTCCACGAGGCGGTGCGCGACGAGGTGGTGCCTCTCGCCGCCGAGATCGTCGGGGACATCGCCACCCGGCTGGGGCTGGACTCGGTGCGCCCCTGGGACTACAACCGCAACAACCTCCTTGATCCGGAAGGCCGCGAGTCGCTGAAGCCCTTCACGACGGGGGCCGAGCTGGAAACGCTCGCGCAGACGGCCTTCGACGGCCTGGACGCCGAACTCGCCGGACGCTTCGGGCAGATGCGGACGGGAGGCCTGCTCGACCTCGAGTCGCGGCCCGGCAAGATGACGCACGCCTACTGCCAGTACTTCCCGGTGGAGAACCAGCCCTTCGTGCTGATGAACGTGGTGGGCACCGCCGAGGACGTGCGGGTGCTGTTCCACGAGGTCGGGCACGCCTTTCACGGCTTCCTGAGCGGGGCCGCACAGCCGCTGGTGTGGAACCGCTGGAGTCCCATCGAGTTCGTGGAGATTCCCTCCATGGCGATGGAGTTCCTGACGCTGGACCACCTCGGGCATGTGTTCTCGCCCGAGGACCTCGCCCGCTACCGCGAGAAGCAGTTGCAGGGCGTGGTCGCCTTCCTGCCCTGGGCCGCGCAGATGGACGCCTTCCAGCACTGGCTCTACGCCGAGGCGGGCGAGGGCGTGACGATCGCCGACCTCGACGCCAAGTGGCTGGAGCTGGACAAGACCTTCCACCCGTTCGTGAACTGGGAGGGGCTGGACGAGGGCCTGCGGGCCAAGGGCTGGCAGTACTACCACATCTTCCGGGCGCCCTTCTACTACATCGAGTACGCGATGTGTTACCTCGCGGCGGTGGGCATCTGGCGGCAGGCGCGGCAGGACCCGGCCGGGGCGCTGGAGCGGTACAAGGCCAGCCTGCGCCTGGGGAACACCGTGCCCGTGCCCGAGCTGTACCGCGCCGCCGGGGTCGAGTTCCGCTTTGGCCGTGAGCATATCCGGGGGCTGATGGGCTTCCTGCGGGAGCGGCTGGCCGCCGGGAACTGAGCCAGGGGACGGGAGGGAGGGGGCGACGCGCGAACGGTCGCCCCCTTCTCCTACGCCTACGGCACCACCAGCAGCGGCACCTCGGCGCGGCGCAGCAGGGTTTCGGCCACGCTGCCCAGCAGCATGCGGTCCATGCCCCGGTAGCCGTGGGTGCCCAGCACCAGCAGGTCGGCGTCCTGGGCCGCGTTCAGCAGCTCGTCGACCGGGCGGCCGCGCAGGACACGGAACTCGGCGTCCATCCCCGCCGCCCGCGTCACGGCCAGGGTGGCCTCGCGGGCGCGGGCCGCTTGCGCTTCGAGCAGTTCGCGCACGTAGTCGGCGTCCAGGCCCGCCCACTGCACGAAGGGACTGACGGGCGGTTCCTCGATCACATGCACGAGGTCGAGCGCGGCACCTGCCGCCTGCGCCAGCGGCAGGGCGCGGCGCAGGGCACGCAGGCTGGGGTCACTCCCGTCACAGGCGACGACGAATCTCATGGCTCCTCCCGGTCGGCCAGCGCGGGGCGGGGGGGGCGCTGGCCTCGCCCCCAGCCTACTGCCCCGCGCTCCGGCCTAGCCCGGCGTGCGCCGTTTGGCCCATGCCTCCAGGCGGCCCGCCCCGCACACTGTGGACATGACCACGTTCCCTGCCCTGACCCTGACCGTGTCCCCCTTCGACCCACCGACCGCGACCCCGACGCAGCGCCTGGCCGTGGGCCAGCTTCTCACCGACAGCCATGCCTTTGCCCTGCCGGACGACCCGCCCCTGAAGCCTGAACTGGAGGCCCTGAGCCTGACCCACGTCTCCCCCGGCGAGGCGGCGCGGCATTTCGCCGTGTGGGACGGCGACCGGGCGCTGGCCTGGGGCAGCCTGAACTACAGCCTGACCCAGAACCTGCACGCGGCGCACGCCCGGCTGTTCGTCCACCCGGGGGCCAGGCGACAGGGGCTGGGCCGCGCCGTGGCGGGGGCGCTGCGAGAAGCCGCCCGCGAGGAGGGTCGCCGCCTCGTGACCTGCGGGACGACCAGCCAGGTGCCCGCCGGGGAAGCCTTCGCCCGCTCCCTGGGGGCCGAACCCGCACTCCCCATGCGCCAGAGTCAGCTGGACCTCGCCGGGCTGGACCTCGAGGTGCTGGACCGCTGGACCACCCGCCCCGAGGGCGATCCCTACCGCCTGCACCTGTGGACCCGCGTGCCCGAGGACTTTCTGGCCCGCATGGTCAGCATGATGGAGGTGATGAACACCGCCCCGCGCGGCGACCTGGAGGTGGACGACTGGCAGATCACCCCCGAGATGGTCCGCGCCTGGGAGGGCATGATCGAGGAAGCCGGGGAGGTGCGCCCGCTGCTCGCCGCCGAGGACACCCGCACGGGCGAGCTGATGGGCTACACCGAGACCTTCTGGCACCCGGAGCGGGCGGCGCTGGTCTACCAGGGCGCGACCGCCGTGCCCCCGGAGGCGCGGGGCCAGGGGCTGGGCAAGTGGCTCAAGGCGCAGATGCTCCGGCACGTGCAGGCCGAGTTCCCCGGTGCCCGCTGGGTGCGGACGAACAACGCCGAGGAAAACGCCGCGATGCTGGGCATCAACGTGGCGCTGGGCTTCCGGCCCTGGGCCAGCTTCACCGAGTGGCAGGTGCGGCTGACCTGACCCAGGGGGCCGGAGCGTTCAGACCAGGGTGGGCACGCGGCTCGCCTCGGCCTGAACGGGGGTCGCCGGGCGGATACGGCGGCGCACCCCGTCGGCGTAGTCCGCGACGTCGCGCAGCATCTCGGCGACGCCCGCCCGCAGCAGGTACTGGCCGCCCGGCAGCGGGGTCAGCGCCAGGAAGGGAGCGCGGCTGAGCGTGTCGAGGATGCTGCGCAGTTCGGCCGGGTTCACGCCGCTGCCCAGGCGCTCGGCCAGCCGGGGCACCGCGACCACGCTGTGCGCGGGCTGCGCCGCCAGGGTCAGCAGCACGAAGGAGAACGCGCCGCGCTGGGCGAGGTGGGCGCCCACCAGCTCGGACACGCCCGCCGCCGCGTCCAGGTCGAGGTCGCCCGCCTCCCAGTAGGGCCGCAGGTCGATGGGCGAGAGGGGCGCCAGCCGCGCGTGTTCCAGCAGCGCGACCAGGGCCTCGCGGGTCAGGCGCGGCGTTCCAGCCACCTTCTGCCCCTCGGGGGTCAGCACGGCGCTGTGGTCGGCGCCGCCCTCCCAGCCGGGGCGCCGGGCCGCTTCGCTCAGCGCGACGTGGACCACGTAGCCGAACTCGCCCAACTCGGCCGCGAGCCGCGCCACGCCGGGAGCCGCGTAGCTCAGGCGGTAGCCCGTCAGGCTGGCGAGTTCGGCGAGTTGCGCTTCGGGCGTCTCGGGCACCGGGCCGGGGGTGGGGGCCGCCGGGCGGGGCGCGGCGGGCGCCGGGGCCAGCGTGGGGGCGGCAGCGCGGGGCCGCTCGGTCGCCTCCGTCACGGGGACCAGCGGCTCACGGACGGGGGCCTCGGGACGGGGAGCCACCGGGGGACGCTCGGGGCTGGCCTCGGCGTGCTGCATCCGCACCTCGCGGACATGCGGGGTGGCCGTCACGACCACCCGGCGCGGCTCGGGGGTCCGCTGGTGCTCGGAACGCGGGGTGGTGATGGGTGCGTGGGGCTTGACGATCCCCTCCACGCTGTAGCGACCCGCCTCCAGCGGCGTGATCATCAGCACGTCGTTCACGCCGAGGTTGGCGTCGTGGTAGAGGGGGTGCAGGCCGCGCACGACGCCCGCCGCGCGGTCGATCTCGACCCGGTGTTCGCGGCCCCGGTCGTCCACGAAGACGGCCGGACCGCTCTCGGGAAAGGTGGATTCCAGATACTTTTGCAGCCGCAGGCTGCCTTCTTGGAGGCAGGGGCGGGTCAGGATGTAACGCATCTGCTTCATGCGGGGAACTCCTTTATTGAAAGCGGTCCGGCTCTCGCCGCCGGACACGCGAATCATCGTGGGCACTGCTTGTTCAAAACCATAGCAGAGCCCGCCCACGGGGCAACCCCGAAGTGTGCGGCCAGAGCGTCAAAATCTTTAGCGATGTGACAAAGCCCACGCGCCTTCCCCCAGCGGGGGAGCCCGCTACACTGCCGGGCATGACCACCAGCGACCAGACCCCGCAGGCGCAGACCCTCGACCTCGTGACCCGCTACTACGCGGCCTTCAACGCGGGGGACGCCGAAGGCATGCTCGGCCTCCTCACGGACGACGTGCAGCACGATGTCAACGAGGGCGAGACGCAGCGCGGCATGGAGCCTTTTCGCACCTTTCTGGCGAAGATGGACGCCCACTACCGCGAGCGGGCCGAGGGGGTCGTGGTGATGGCAACCCCGGACGGCACCCGCGCGGCGGCCGAGTTCGTGATTCACGGCGAGTACCTCAAGACCGACCCCGGCCTTCCCGAGGCGGCGGGGCAGACCTACGTATTGCCCGTAGGCGCTTTTTTTGAGGTGCGCGGCGGCAAGATCGCCCGCGTGACGAACTATTACAATCTCGCGGACTGGACCCGGCAGGTGAACGCGGGGACGGAGCAGGCTTGAGCCTCAGCGTCACCCCGGCGAGCGGCGAGGAGCTGCGGGCGGCCCTGCCCGACCTCGCCCGGCTGCGGACCGAAGTGTTCCGCGACTTCCCGTACCTGTACGACGGAAATCCTGAGTACGAGGAGCGGTACCTCCAGACCTATCTGGAGGCGCCCGGAGCCCTCGCCCTGCTGGTGCGCGACGGGACCGAGGTGGTGGGGGCCAGCACCGCCCTCCCCCTCGTCGCGGAGACCGGGGAGATTCAGCGTCCCTTCCTGGGGGCCGAGTTCGACCCTGGCGAGGTGCTATATCTCGGGGAGAGCGTGCTGCGTTCCGGGTACCGGGGGCGCGGGCTGGGGCACCGCTTCTTCGACGAGCGGGAGGCCCACGCCCGGCGGCTGGGGCTGCCCGTCACCGCCTTTTGCGCGGTGCAGCGCCCGGCGGACCACCCGGCCCGGCCCGCCGATTACCGCCCGCTGAACACCTTCTGGCAGGCGCGGGGGTACGTGGAGCGCCCCGACCTCGAAACCACGCTGAGCTGGCCCGACGTGGGCGAGACGCGGGACACGCCCAAGCCCATGCGCTTCTGGGTCAAGCGGCTGGACTGACCTCTCCCGCAGCGTCTACGACTTCTTCTGCTGCCTCCACCCGTAGGACCGCACTGCGTCCACCGCGAACCACACGGCAACCGCGCCCCAGATCAGGGCGGGGAGCCAGTTTTCCGCCAACCCGTAGCGCACGGCAGGAATCGCGCACAGCACGGCCAGCAGCACGCTGAGGGCGAAGACGATGTGGGGGGGCACGCGGCGACCGAACATGGGACCACGGTAGCGGAGGGCCTCTGGCGGATTCCTGACCGTCCCCGGAGCGCCCGGCGTGCCAGACTCGGAGCTAGAATGCCGGACTACGACGTACTCGTGATGGGGGCGGGCCACAACGCCCTGGTGACGGCGGCCTACGCGGCGCGGGCGGGCCTGAAGGTGGGCGTCTTCGAGCGCCGCCACCTCGTCGGCGGGGCCGTCAGCACCGAGGAACTGGTGCCCGGCTACCGCTTCGACTACGGCGGCAGCGCCCACATCCTGATCCGGATGACCCCCGTCGTGCGCGAGCTGGAACTGACCCGCCACGGCCTGCACTACCTGGAAGTGGACCCCATGTTCCACGCCTCCGACGGCGAGACGCCGTGGTTCGTCTACCGCGACCCAGAGCGCACCGCGCGGGAGCTGGAGGCCCTCTTTCCCGGTCAGGGCGAGGCGTACCGCCGCTTCCTTACCGACTGGACGCCCTTCGCCCGCTCGGTGGCCGACCTGTTCAACTCGGCGCCGGGACCGCTGGAGATGGGCAAGATGGTGATGGGCAGCGGGCGGGGCCGCGAGATGCAGACCCAGCTCTCCCGCATCCTGCGGCCTTACGGGGACGTGGCGCGGGAATACTTCTCGGAGGAGCGGGTGCGGGCGCCCCTGACGTGGATGGCGGCGCAGAGCGGGCCGCCACCGTCGGACCCGCTGAGTGCGCCCTTCCTGCTGTGGCACCCCCTCTACCACGAGGGCGGGGTCGCGCGGCCCAAGGGCGGCTCCGGCGGCCTGACGCGGGCGCTGCGGCGGGCCATCGAGGACTACGGCGGCGAGGTCCACGTCAATGCCCCGGTGCGGCGGATTCTGGTGCAGGGTGGGAAGGCACAGGGCGTGGAGCTGGAGAACGGTGAGCGCTACACCGCCCGCGCGGTCGTGTCCGGCGCCCACGTGCTGACGACGGCGGGGGCGCTGCCCGACGAGCACGTCCCCGAGGCGGCGCGGCGGGTGCGGGTGGGCAACGGCTTCGGCATGATCCTGCGACTGGCGCTGAGCGAGAAGGTGCGCTACCGCCAGCACACCGAGCCGGAGTCGCGGGTGGGGCTGGGGCTGCTGATCAAGGACGAGCGGCAACTGGCGAAGGCGTACGGGGAGTATCTGGCGGGCGAACCGACCACCGATCCGCCCCTGATCGCCATGAGCTTTTCGGCGGTGGACGACAGCCTCGCGCCTCCCGGCGGCGAGGTGCTGTGGCTGTGGGCGCAGTATTACCCCTATGAGCTGGCGTCAGGGAGTTGGGAAACGCGCACGGCAGAAGCGCGGGAGAACATCCTGCGGGCCTTTGAGCACTACGCGCCGGGCACGCGCGACACCATCGTGGGCGAACTCGTGCAGACGCCGCAGTGGTTGGAGACCAACCTGGGCCTGCACCGGGGCAACGTGATGCACCTGGAGATGAGCTTTGACCAGATGTTCGCCTTCCGGCCCTGGATGGCCGCGAGCCAGTACCGCTGGCCAGGGCTGAAGGGCCTGTACCTGACGGGCGCGAGCACCCATCCCGGTGGTGGGATCATGGGCGCGTCGGGGCGGAATGCGGCGCGGGTGCTGCTGCGCGACCTGACCCAGCGGGGGTGGAAGTGAGGGGACGGATCGGCGCGGGGGTGGCCGTCCTGCGGGCCGGCGAGGTGCTGCTGGTGCGGCGCGGGGACAATAGCCGCTGGGACGTGCCGGGCGGCGGCGCCCAGGCGGGAGAGCCGCCCGAACAGGCCGCCCGGCGCGAACTGCGCGAGGAAACGGGCCTGAGCGTGGGCGACCTGCGCCCACTGGGGACTTTCCCGCACCGCCACACCTACCCCGATGGGAACGTCGTGAATTGGGAGACGCACGTCTACGCCGCCGACTTTGCGGGCGGGGAGGCACGGGCCGGGGACGACGCCTCGGCGTTGCGCTGGTGGCCTCTGGACGGGTTGCCGGGGGAAGTCTCGGAGACGACCCAGGCCTATTTCGCGGCTCTGCGGACGGTGGCGGGTTGACCCTGCGCCTCTCCCCCACCCTCCTCCGTTTCGGTCTCGCCTTCGCTGCGCTGGGTGTCGCTTTCCTGGGGGCGCTGCTCGTCCTGCGGGGTACGGCGCTGGGATGGGGCCTGATCGCCGTGGCCTTTCCCGCGTCGCTGGGGCTGGCGCTGGCTGGGGACGCGCTGGGGGGCGACTTCGGGGGCACGTTGCGGGCGCGGTGGGGGGCGCTCGCGGCGCAGATGCGGCCGTGGATGTGGTGGCTCTGTGCCTACGCCGCCCTCAAGATTCCGGTGCCCCTCTGGCCGGAGGGGTTCCCGGTGCTGGGGCTGCTCAGCACGGTCGCGCTGTGTGTGGCCGGGTGGCTGTATGCCGCCGAGCGGGTGGGGTCGCGGCGGGCGTGGGCGATGGCGGCGCTGTCGTTTGTGGTCGGCTGGGGGGTGGAGTTGCTGGGCAGCCGCACCGGGTTTCCCTTCGGCATTTACTCCTACGCGACCTCGCCGCCGCCCACGCTGCTGACGGTGCCGCTGATCGTGCCGCTGGGCTGGTTCGCGCTGACGCTGGCGGCCACCCGGCTGGCGGGAGGGCGGGCGTGGCTGGCGGGGGTGCTGATGGTCGCGTGGGACGTGGGCCTGGAGCCGCTGATGACCGCCGAGCGCTACTGGCTCTGGAGCGACCCCGCGCCGCTGTGGGCCGGAGCGCCCCTGCAAAACTTCGTGGGCTGGTGGGGGGTCGGGACGGGGCTGGCCTGGGCCTTTACCCGGATCGCGCCGGGGTTGTTCGGGCTGAGACGGCGGGCCTGGAGCCTCCCCATCCAGCATCGGGGGGAGGCCAGGGTGACGGCCACTGTCAGCCTCGTCCGCGTGGAGTCCGCTCCTCGCCCCGACCTCTCGCGCCTCTCCTTTGCCGCTGCCTACCCCATTGAACTGTTCTTCCTGCCAGGAGGACTGGTCCTCGTCGGGCGGTACGTGGAGGCCGGGGTCACGCTGGGGGCGATGCTGGCGGCCCTGACCCTCGCGCGGGCCGTGCGGGGGAGGGCATGACCCCCGATCCGGTCGCGGCGATGCTGCGGGCCTCCATCCGCCGTAGCCTCCACACCGGGCTGGGGGGCGTGTGGGTGCGGGGAAGCTGGCCGACGGGCGGAGCGGTGCTCGCCCCCAACCATCACTCGTGGTGGGACGGGTACGTGCTGCGCGAACTTTCCTGGCAGGTGGGGGCCGAGGCCCGCGTGCTGATGCAGCCCCAGCAGCTTGCCCATTACCCCTTCTTGCGGCGGGTGGGGGCGCTGGGCGCGGACGAGCTGCGGGCGGCGGTCCGGGCAGCGCGGGCGGGGGCGTGGGTGGTGGTCTTTCCGGAGGGGGCCTTGCAGCCTGCCGGCTCCCCCCGCGAGCTGCGGCCCGGCGCGGGCTGGATCGCGCGGCAGGCGGGGGTGCCGCTCGTCCCCGTCGCCCTGCGGGTGGGCCTGCGGGGACGCCCCCGGCCGGAAGCCTACCTGCGCTTCGGGGCAGCGGCGACCGCCGAGGGGCTGGCCGAAGCCCTCGCCCGCGACCTCGGGGCGCTCGATGCCGACCTCGCGGCGAGTGACCCGGAACGTCCGCTCGCCGGATACCTGCACGTCTGCGGGTCGCCGCTGCCCGATCCGGCGCGGCCCGACCTCCCCAGCCGCCTGCTCGCCCGGTTGACCCACCCCGGACCAGGACGGCGGCGGTGAGGCGACCCGACCTCGCCCGCGCTTATCGCCTCACGGCGGCGGGCTTTTTCGGGTACAAGGCGCTAACCCTCCTCGTCAACGCGCTGACCTATCCCCGGCTGCGGCCCCGGCCCCTCCCCCCGAAGCGGCCCCGCGTCTCGCTGCTGGTGCCTGCGCGGAACGAGGCCCACAACCTCCCCCACACGCTGCCGGGCCTGCTCGCGCAGGGAGCGGAGGAGGTGCTGGTCCTCGACGACGGCAGCACGGACGGCACCGCCGAGGTGGCGGCGCGGCTGGGAGCGCGGGTCCTCACGGGTGCTCCCCTCCCCCCCGGCTGGCACGGCAAGCCCTGGGCCTGTCAGCAACTGGGGGAGGCGGCGACGGGCGAAGTCCTGATCTTCACCGACGCGGACGTGGAGTGGCACCCCGGCGCCCTGGGCGCGGTGCTCCACGAGTTTGCCCGTTCGGGGGCCGACTTCCTGAGCGTCTATCCCCGGCAGCGCAACGAGACGTTGGGCGAGCGGCTGCTCACGCCGCTGGTGGACGCGGTGCTGCTGACCTTCTTGCCCCACCCGCTGCTGCGCTTTCCGCACCCCAGCGCCGCCGCCGCCAACGGGCAACTGCTCGTGCTGCGGCGGGAGACCTACTGCCGGGTGGGGGGGCACGCGCTGGTGCGCTCGGAACTGCTGGAGGACGTGGCCTTTGCCAGCCGGGTCAAGGCGCGGGGTGGACGGCTGGGGCTGGCGCTGGGGCGCGGAGTGCTGGAGGTGCGGATGTACCGCAGTTACCCGGACTCGGTGGGGGGCTTCGGCAAGAACGTGGGGTCCTTTCACGGGCGCTCGCGGGCGCTGCTGGCCGCCTCGCTGGGGTGGCACCTCGCGGCGTACACGCTGCCCTGGCTGCTGCCGGGAAAGGCGCCGGGGGTCTGGCCCCTGCGCCTCGCGGGGCTGGCCGAGCGCACGGCGGTCAACCTGCTGACCGGGCGCCGCAGGCCCGCCGACCTCGCCGAGGGGCTGCTCGCGCCCGTCACGCCCCTGCTGGCGCTGCCCGTGTATCGTCGGGCCATGCGGCGCAAGGTGGCCTGGAAGGGCCGGAAGTACGAGCAATGAGAGGCCCCGCGTGAGCCCCCGGACCCGCCACATCGCCGTCATCGGGGCGGGCTTCGCGGGCCTCGCGGCGGCGCTGCGGCTGGCGCAGGCCGGGGCCAGGGTTACCGTCCTCGACGCCCTGGAGCGGCCTGGCGGCAAAGCGGCGCTGGGCTACGAGGACTTTTCCAGCGGCCCCACCGTGGTCACCATGCCGCAGGTGTTCCGGGGCCTGCACGCCCGGCTGGGGCTGGAGCTGCCCCCGCTGGAGCCGGCCCGCCCCACCACGACCTACCACGCCCCCTCGGGCCGCACCTTCGCGCCCGAGGCGCTGCACGTGGCCGGAAGCCTGGAGCCGACGCTGGCGCAGCTCTCCCGCCAGGAGGCCCGCGACTACGCCCGGCTGCTGGGGGCAGCCCGGCGGATGTACCGGGACGCCGCCCCCACCTTCATCTTCGGGCCGCCGCCAAGTCGCGCCCGGCTCGCCCGCTACGCCCTCACGCGGGGACACCGGGCCGCCCCGTGGAGCAGTCTCGCCCGCTTCGTGCGCAGTGGCCCCTTTCTGACCCCCTTCTGGCTGCGCTTTGCGACCTACCTGGGGGCCGACCCGTACCGCGCTCCAGCGGTGCTGCACAACATTTCCTGGGTGGAGCTGGGCTACGGGGTCTGGCACCTGGAAGGCGGGCTGGGGGCGCTCGCCGGGCGCCTTTACGAGCGGGCGGCGGCGCTGGGCGTGCGCTTCGAGTTCGGGACGGCGGTGCGGTCGCTCAGCGCCCACGGCGGGCAGGTGCTGGGGGCACACACCAGCCGGGGAGCCTTCGCCGCCGACGCCTGGGTCAGCGCCGCCGACCGTGCCCTCACGCGCAGCTGGCTGGGGCTGCCCCCGGACCCCGCCCCGCGCGGCCTGAGCGGCTTTGCCCTGCAACTGCGGCTCTCGGAGAACCGGGGCCACGCCCACCACATCTTCTGGCCGACCGACTACGCCCGCGAGTGGCGCGACATCCGGGCGGGGCGGCTGCCAAGCGACCCCACCCTCTACCTGCACCTCGACGGCGACCGGGCCTTCCTGCTCGTGAACGCGCCGCCGCGACCGGAGGCCGTCGGGGACGCGCAGTCCTACGGCGAGTTCCTGCTGCGGGGGCTGCAGGCCCGTTTTCCGCTGGAGGTGACCGAGTGGCGGCCCCTCTCCCCCGCCGACTACGCCCGCACCGGGGTGGGGGGAGCGCTGTACGGGCAGGCCCCGCACGGCCTGACCGGGAGCCTGCGCCCCGGCTGGACGCTGCCCGGCGCCCGCAATCTGGTGCAGGTGGGGGGCACGGTGCACCCCGGCGGGGGAGTCCCCCTCTCGATTCTCAGCGGCTGGAACGGGGCCGGGCAGGTGCTGGGCCTGCCCTACGACGACCTGGGGGGCCGGGACGTGCCGGGAGAGGGAGAAACGTGGCCGGGCTGACCCCCCTCGCGGCCCTGCCCGAACCGCCCCCCCGTCCCGGCTCCGGTCACCTCCAGGACTGGGCGCGCGCGCCGCTGCCTCTGCTGGAGGAGGGAGCGCGGCGGGCACGGGACGGGGGCGGGAGCCTCTTCCGGCTGCGGCTGGGGCTTCCGGCGGTGCTGGGCTTCGGCCCGGAGTGGAACCGCCGGGTGCTCACCGACCTCCCCACCTTTCGCAGCGCGGGCACCTTTCCGCGCCTGGTGCCCTTTATCGCGGGCGGCATCGTCCTGACCGACGCGCCGGAGCACCGCGCCCGACG